>NZ_JAUBRM010000087.1:0-24530 GCF_036701905.1 Microcoleus sp. MON2_D5 | reverse complement strand
TGAATATTCTTTAACTCTGCTTGAATATATCCCTCGCTCCTGTTCTTAGTTTGCGCTCGATTATTCAGCAAGCCCTAGCTATTTTCGCCTGCACCCAAATTCCCATCGCAGCAATGGGGCAGGCCGCAGCCCGATCGAACTACGAAGCAATTAACGCTAAACAGTTCCTTGCCGATCGCAAAATTACCGTCTCCAACCCCAAAGAGATCGCAGCAAAACTCTTTAGCAGTGACCAAGAATCTGAAGGCAGAAAAAGCGACCAAATATCAGTTGAATATCCCACGCGAGAAACAGCCGTAATTGTCCAAACCGTGGTCGGTTTAGCTGACGATTCTGTTGCCGGAATGCGGCACCGCATCGAACTCAGACTCAGGCAAAATAAGTGGGAAATTGTCTGGATTGGCCGACAATCCAAGTGTCAACCAAATCGCGGACACCAAGATTGGGCAAGCGGCCGCTGTCAGTAGAAAGGTCGATCGGCTTTTTGCTTAAATTCATTCATCCCGCGTGCGTTGCGAGCAACCAAGCTAGGACTTGACGCTACTCACGAAAAACACAGGCACAGAAAGATTCGCTACCGCTGCTTCCCGATAGAAATAAGTTATTCATTCGTAAGCCACAGAAGCAGTCTGGGCTCGGCGTTGTTTCCTGCCTGCGCCACAATCTTAAAACTATTTTTGGTGTCGATCGCTCTTTTAGTCAAAAAGAGCGATCGAATTCAGAAGTTTACTTGCACATGATCAAATTTCCAGCCGAGATGAATCCGGCCACAGGGGCTGAAATCTCAACCCAATTGCGGTCTTCTCCATTCTTATCTCTCACTAACTGGAAGTTCGGCACAAGCGTTACTTGACCGTTAGCAGCTACGCCACCTTTAACCGCAGCAGTCTTTGAAGGCTCGGTGCGGATAGCTAGACCCCTCGGCGCTACGCGAGGTTCTACTTGGCGGCACAGACTTACGGGACCCGTTGCAGGTGCTGGTGCTGGTGCTGGTGCTGGCGCTGGTGCTGGTGCTGGTGCTGGTGCTGGTGCTGGTGCTGGTGCTGGTGCTGGTGCTGGTGCTGGTGCTGGTGCTGGCGCTGGTGCTGGCGCTGGTGCAGGTGCTGGTGCTGGTGTCGCAGCAGGTGCAGGTGCTGGTGTCGCAGCAGGTGCAGGACTTGGACTCGGTGCTGGCGCTGGTGCAGGTGCCGGTGCTGGTGTCGCTGCCGGTGCTGGTGCCGGTGCCGGTGCTGGACTAGGGGAAGGAGTTTGACTAATTGTGCTGGCTGTCGTGCACGAACCTAAATTAGCCTCATTGTTGGGGTATCCGCTAGCTACATACCCTTTTACGGGAGCGGTAATTGGAATCCAGAGGCGGCCGTCGGAGGCTTTAACAGAAGTAGCGCCTTGGGACAGCGTTACCTGAGTGTTAAGTGGTACACCGCCAACTCTAGGGGATTTGGGGTCTGGGTTCTGGCGAACGGTCAAACCTTCTTTGGGAGTGACTTTGCGGCAACTGTTGCCAGCTTGGGCTATTTGAAAGGTGGCGCTATCTTCAAATGAACTATTTTCAGCATCCTGACGGGCAGTGGATGTTGATGGGGTGGCAACATTTGCCGCATTTGCTTGCAAACTTCCGGCTGCGATCGCGATCGCGCCCAGCAATGCAGCGGGTTTGTTCCAGTAACTCAAGTTTTTCATCCGTTCAACTCCTCATCTGATCAAAACTATTATCTTTATTGCAGGTCAATATAGCAAAAAAATCGATTTGTCTTCCAGGAAAAAGCTCTACATAACATTTTTTATGGCTGTAAGTCAAGTTTTATCTATATAATTTATTTTTTTCTGAGAGTTAAGCCCACACAAATTAAGCTGCTGCGCCTATAAATTGCTCGTTATGGCAGAGCGGGGGAGGGGGACAAGACGAGAGAGGGAAAGCGGGGAGAGTGAGGGAGTGGGAAAGTCAACAGTCAAAAGTTAACTGTTAACTATTTAAATGGGTGAGAGTTTACTAGGAATGCAAGTCATTTCTTGTCGGTCAAGATCTTGTCAGGTGTTCCTTAAACCATTTAGCTGCCAGTTGTTGCAGTTGAGTAATATTTTTCTGCATTTCCGGTGAATTCTTGGCAGCTTCGAGAGCGAGATGGTGCTTGAGATGCTCCAAGATTCTGAGTGACAGGCGATTGGTGCGATCGACCCCATCGTCCTAGTCGGGTGCCACAAGCCACATACAGTTCTTCCATCTCGCTGACATAACTCCACTGTCGATCGCACCTTACTTAAAATTGCGGCAAACAGCGCAAATCGCTAACATTGACCCGATGGGTGGCCTCAATTTGATAAAATCTTCCAAAACGGAAACCCATCGGCTTTAGGCAGGGTTGTGTTTTTGTGGCTAAAGCCGCCGCGCGATCTGCCAAGGACAGTTGCTGTAGCTGTTTCCAAACAGTTTTGTTCCTGTGGAGACATTTCCATTAAGGATTCTAGTCGCCGCAACGCCGACTTGTAGTTCCTCGACTTGAGGTGCCCTTGGTTCTGGTTCTTAAGTAAGGAAGTTGGATGGTTTCTTTATATTTACTCGCTGACGCTTTACTTTGCCTGCTGCGGTTCGATCGCCTGTCTGTTTAAAGATACAAGGGGCAGGTTGAGCCAACAAAATAGACAACCAGCATAAAACCTCCGAACAAAACCAGCCCGCTAAAATCAGAAACCAAATATTGGTGCAATTTCTGATTTAATTATATTGATATAGCAACCGCGCTCGACGGTTAGGACGTTTTTTATTGCTGAAACTAACGAGGTAGGTTCCTTCTGAAGGAGAGCATATTAATGAGAGTAAAAATCATTTTTTTTAGGGCGATCGGGAAGCTCACACGCACAAGAAGAGTAAAAGCACAACTGAGATTCTCTCTTCTTCCTTCTCTCCTAGATAGCTCAAGCTTTCTTCCTCCTGCTATACAATGACCAAAGCGTTAAATATTTTTGCAGTGACCAAAACTACTAACAAAAAAGACGGAAAATCCTCTAAATATCCCTTGGACGGTCTATCTTTAGACGATCGCAATCCCGACTTCATTCAGCTTTTGTTGCCAATCTGGGAATGGCTGTACCGCTACTATTTTCGCGTACAAAGCGACGGCTGGCACCACGTACCAGCGAGCGGAAAAATGCTCGTTGTCGGTTCTCACAACGGGGGAATCGCCGTTCCAGATATGTTTATGTTCCTCTACGAATGGTTCCGCAGGTACGGCACGGAACGCTTGGCATACGGATTGATGCACCCGACGGTTTGGCAAGTTTCTCCTGATATTGCTAGCATGGCGGTTCAGTGTGGCGCGCTCAAGGCGCATCCGAAAATGGCGATCGCAGCTTTGCGAAAAAATGCCCCTGTTCTCGTCTATCCGGGCGGCGCCCAAGATGTTTTTCGCCCCCATCATTTGCGCCATCAAATCTACTTTGCCGGACGCAAGGGATTTATCAAATTAGCATTGCGAGAAGAAGCGCCAATTATACCAATAATATCCCACGGCGCCCACGATACTTTGATAGTTTTGGGAGATTTGTACGAACAAGTTAAGCAATTGCATGAATGGGGGATGCCGTGGTTGTTGGGCATCGATCCGGTGGTATTTCCGGTGTATTTAGGATTGCCTTGGGGACTGGGTATTGGACCTTTGCCGAACCTGCCTTTACCCGTGCAAATTCGGACTCGCGTCTGCAAACCGATTGTATTTGAGAAGTACGGTTCGGAGGCGGCGCGCGATCGCGATTATGTTGATGCTTGTTTCGATCGAGTTACCGCCCAAATGCAAGAACAATTAGATTGTTTGGTGGGCAATTGAGAATTGGACAAGTCTATATTAGTCTAGGATGCAGAAACCGATTTTTTTTACCACACTATAGCGTAAAACGCCAGGGATATGGGTAAAAAATCCGGTTTCTTGAGTTTTGTAGCTAAGTCCTAACTACAAATAATTTGTGCAATAAATTATTAAATTTATTTCACAAAGGGACAAGAGGGGTACGAAATTGGATTTTACCCATCTTCTTACGTGAAATACCAGAAAACCGCAGTCAAAAAAATAACGCTTTTTATCATCCAGGTTCGAGCAGACATAATATCAGCTTAAATAAACGTAGATGAAAATAGTTTCATTTGCGTTTATCTCCATTCATCGGTACTGAAAAAATAGAATTGGCAAAAATAACCTGATTCTGTATAAACTCTTTATCTTAATTCGGCCTTCTGCCGAACGGCGACTAATTGCCCGATCGCCTTAAGCGCAATACTGGGAGAAAAAAGTACAGCCGGCGACTCAATCATGTGTAGAACTTCCAAAAATGCTTGACAAACTTTAGCATCTCCGACCAGCACTTTTAACACCAGATCCATGTAATCAATTGTCAGCCTTGTAGCGAGGTTTAGTTTTGCACCTTCACTTCCCGGATAGCGAGAATCCTGACTGATGGCAAATATCCAGGGAATAGTGTGTATTTTTGCTAGTTTTTGTTGAAATTGTCGTGCAAAGCCTGTTAAATCGCCTTCTGGATACCGCTTTCTTTGCTTTTGCAAACATTCATCTAGCATCTGAGCATCTAGTGCAGCAACGGTCATTCCCTGTCCGTATATCGGGTTAAAAGCGCAAACTGCATGACCGATAATTATTAAGTTTTCAGGGTAACGAGGGAGCCGCTCGTAGTGGCGCAAACGGTTTTCTGTACCTCGATAACTATAAACAGGTGTTATCGCTTCTGCGTCTTTAATTGCATCATAAATTGTCGGGGTTGGCAAAGTGCGGGCAAATTCTAGAAAACCTGCTTCGTCTGCGGGCGGATAATCGCGATCGCCCCCGATGAGAATCACCAGCCAGCGATTGCCTTCGATCGGAAAAATTGCACCGCCACGGGTGCGAAATGGCGGTGCGGTTGACACAAATACTGGCGCAGTGTCTGACAATTTACCGCTGCCTTCATAGATGCGGCTGGCATAGCCGACAAAAGCATTGATAGCGGTTTCTTGCGGAGGTTCATAGCCCAAACTTTTCAACCATTGAGGTGTTTTGGAAACTTTGCCGCCAGCATCGACTACTAAATCTGCATACAAATTTTCTGCATGGATGTTACCCGGGTTTTGGCGATCGCGAAAACGCACCGACACGCCAGCAACTTCCGTGCATGAGGCATTCGCCAGCAACCCCGTTACTGTGCCTCCTTCGAGGAAATGCACGTTCGTATTTTCAGCCAACCGGCGGCGAATTTGCCAATCCAGTAAATCCCGACTGAACATAATTAAATCATTTAGATCCGGGCTAAATTGCGGGGCCCAACCCGCCGGACTAAACCACCCGATCGACTTCGGATTTAACCTAGGAGCACCAGCAGCTACCAGTTCGTTTTCCAAGCCGGGAAACAACTCTTCTAGGATGCTTTTCCCCCGATTTAAAAGGATGTGAAGATGACGGGATTGAGGAATACCGGGGCGAGGTGCGGGTTGTTCAGGAAAAAAATCTCGTTCAACAATACTTACTCGGTCGAAGTGTTTTGCTAATACTCTAGAGGCCAACAGTCCTGCTAAACTGCCGCCAATAATAATTGCATGACTTTCTCGCTGCACTATAGAATTCCTTGAAAGCTAATTTGCTATGGCCTTGGTTGATGAATTGTGAACAATTTGTCGGGGCTTCTGTGCCGACTCTTAATATCGATCGACCAAAGATTTTCCTCTGCCCTTATTTTAATCCGACTTACCATTACTACCATCTATCTCGGATGCGCCGCAGCGCACCTGACTCATACCTGAGAACTAACAACTTCACAACTGCCAATTTACATAGCACAAATATTTCTAAAGTGACAGCCGGCCGCAGACATATTTCTAGACTTCCAACTGTAGGGGGATGCTTTAGCTCGTCAATAAGGCGATGCTTGCCATTGGGGGCATGAGTCTAAAACTATACATTGGTTAACTTGCGCCAATGAGCGCGCGCACCCACTCCTTAACGAGGAATATACTATGTATCAAAATTTGCCAATAAATCCACAACTGTATAACATCGGGTTCTGGCTGGCCCAAGTGCCAGTAGAGCAGACTACTACAAACACAGAAGACGCAGCACTCCTCTATTCCGGGCCGCAATTTTTTATCGCCTTGATAGCTGGAGTGGTACTCGCCTGCGCTTTCCAACTATTGCTAACAAATTTATCAGTAGCCGCGGGCCTTTCGTACATGGGACAATCCCACGACGACGACGGTCACCACTCGGATAGCGGCAGCTCCCCAGTCCGCCACATCGGCCGAAAGGTAGGTACTTGGACGCTAGTCACCGTCACCATTGCCCTATTCTTTGCTTGCTTGCTAGCTGTTAAGCTCAGCTTGATTAGCAGTCCCGGTTTAGGTGCGATCGTCGGTTTAGTCGTGTGGGCTACCTATTTCTCAATGCTTGTTTGGGTGAGTTCCACCACCGTCGGTTCCCTGATCGGTTCCGTCGTCAACACCGCCACATCAGGTTTTCAAGCGATTGTCGGCACCGCAGCCTCGGCCATCGGCGCAAAAGCAGCCAGCAACCAAGTAGTCGCCACCGCGAAAGCAGCAGCAGCAGCAGTGGGCCATGAACTGGGTAGCGCGATCGACCCCACAAGCTTGCGGGAAAACGTCGAAGACTACATCCAAAGCCTCAAACCGCCAGAATTAGACATCAAAGGGATGCGTAGCGAGTTTGAAAAATTGCTCAACGATCCCCAACTAAAAACCATTGCAACCGAAAATTTGCCGAATCTCGATCGGCAAACTCTCGTAGATTTAGTAAGTTCGCGATCGGACTTATCAAAACGCGATGTAAACCGGATTGTAGACCAACTTCAAGATGCTTGGAAACAAGTAGGAAAACAAGGGCAGCAATCAGACGGCATCGCCCAATTAGTAGACTATCTCAAATCTGCCAAATCGGGAGATTTGGTCTCAGATAAATTGGCAAGTAGGGTAGAAAAAGTCCTCAGCAATCTGGGCGGTAATCTGGGCGGTCAAAATTCTGGACAAAGCCCGACCATGATGTCCCAAGCAACGACAATGGCAGTCAATGCTTTAATGGGAATAGTATTGGGTCGCACGGATATTTCTGACTTGGATGTTGAAAAAGTAGTGGGTCAGCTCAAAGAAGCTAAAGACAAAGTTACCCAGCAAACTGATAAAATTAACGCTCAAGTCAAAGGCGAACCCGTAACTTACAGCCCAATTCGTGCCGACGTAGAAAACTACCTACTCAACACTTATTCGTGGCAGATGAACCCCCAAGCCATCGAGCGCGAATTTCGGGACGTTCTCTACGATCCTACGGCCGATCCAGGAACTGTGCGCCGCGAATTAGAAAAACTAAAACAGTCTAATTTTGCCGAAATCCTGGCTAGTAGAGGTGTTTTTACCCAAGACAAAATTAAACAAATTTCCCAGGAATTAGAAGCAATTAGACAGCGCGTTTTACAAACCGTAATCTTTGCTGAGGAGCAAGAAAAATCTCGCGATTTGCAGTGGCGACTGGAAACTTATTTGAAACTGACGCCGAAAGAAGAACTGACAGCAGCAGGTATCGGGAGGGATTTCAAAAAAATCTTAGAGGATTCCGACGCTAGTTACGAACAGTTGCGCGATCGGCTTTCTCCTTACACCCGCGACAGTTTTGTGCAAATTCTCCGAGGTCGCGAAAACTTCGGATTCCAGGAAGTAGAACAGATTGTTCAAGAGTTGGAAAGGACGCGAGATGTAGTTTTAGCAGATGCTAAAGGTCTGCAAGAAGCAGCGCAAGCCCGACTAGACAATCAGTGGCAAAGAATACAAGAATACTTGAAGTCTACGGGTAAAGAAGAACTCAATCCCGAAGGCATCAAGCGCGATTTGAAAACGCTGCTGGACAACCCGGAAGCGGGAATGTGGGCGCTGAGAGCTAGAGCTTCTAAGTTCGATCGCCAAACTTTGGTAAAATTGCTATCTCAGCGGAAAGACCTCAGCGAAGACCAAGTAAATCAGCTTCTCGACAGCACCGAAGAAACTTGGCACAGCGCGCTGCATGCGCCACAAAAGTTGGCAGAAAAAGCTAAGGATCAGTACGACAATACCACCACCGCCCTTGCAGATTACCTCCGCAATACTGGCAAATCAGAACTCAATCCTGAAGGGATTCAGCGGGATTTGACAAAACTGCTGGAAAATCCCAAAGAAGGAGCTTTAGCGCTGCGGGGTCGCCTGTCTCAAGTCGATCGCGATACTTTGGTAAAACTGCTTTCTCAGAGACAAGATTTGAGTGAGGAACAAGTCAATCAAATTATCAACCAAGTGCAGGAAACCCTGGGCTCGATTGTGAAAGCGCCGCGCCGTTTGGCAAAGCGGATGCAAAGCCAAGTGCAGGATTTTCAGAGTGTTTTACAAGATTATTTGCGTAATACAGGCAAGGATGAATTAAATCCCGACGCCATCAAGCGCGACTTGCAACTGCTGCTGCATGACCCGAAAGTCGGCGCTTACAGTTTGGGCGAGCGCTTGTCGCACATCGATCGAGCTACAGTTGTTTCTCTGCTGTCTCAGCGGCCGGATATTTCTGAAGCAGAAGCCAATCGCATTGTCGATGGAATTTTGTCGGTGCGTGACGAGTTCGCAATGCAAATTCAGAAAATACAAGAGGGTATTCAGTCGGTAATTGACGGGGTTCTCGGAAAAATTCGGGATTACCTCAATTCGCTCGATCGCCCTGAACTCAACTACGAAGGCATTACGCGGGACGTGCGGAAGTTATTTGACGATCCGCAAGCCGGATTTGACGCTTTGCGCGATCGGCTGGGTCATTTCAACCGCGATACTTTAGTAGCACTAATGAGTTCCCGCGAGGACATTTCCGAAGCAGATGCCAACCGCTTGATCGACCAAATTGAAAGAAGCCGCAACAGCGTTTTGCAAAGAGCAGAACGCTTGCAGCAAGAGGCGCAGCTTCGCCTCGAAAGCATCAAACTGCAAGCCGAAAAACAAGCCGAAGAAACCCGGAAAGCAGCAGAAGTTGCCTCTTGGTGGCTGTTTTTCACCGCTCTTTCTTCGGCCGCAGCAGCAGCAGGCGCCGGTGCTTTAGCCGTCATCCGGTAAAAAAGACTCAAGTTGCGATCGGATTGCAAATAGTGCCTGAGATCAGTTTCTACCGATCTCAGGCACTAATGTTAGTAAAGGATTTGAGCGGGGAGTGGGAACTGGTTCGTATTAATTTGTTGGTACTGTTGAATAATGTTATGGGTAAACCCGTCTACCCGTTTGTTGAGGATTGTGCAAACTGTGAATTTATAAATCTTAATTAGCAGTTTTGATTAATTCAAAATAGAAAAGTAAAAAACTTATTTTTGTGATTGTTGTATATTTTATTTTAGGATGTAATAAATGAAAACTCGCCGGATATTCTTAACCTCTGCTATAACAATTTTTGCAGGCGGTTCAAGCTTCTAGGCTGGATAGGCTTTTGGGCTTATTCCCCTACTCCTGCAACGATTGCTATTCAACGACAAAAATTAAAACAGCTATGGGAATGAGAACCTTTTGGCAGGCCCAACTCGCCGCGCCAGTCCGCTCTCTCCTCAATATTTTTAGGTACAATAATAGTGAGGGTTCTCAACCCAGCACGCCTGTTCTACCAACCGCCCACCGGGAGCATCTGAATATTTGTAAAAATATTTGTAAAAATACTTCTTCTGGCTGCTTGCTTCTTCCTCTTTCCTTCTGCCTCCTGCCTCCTGCCTCAAAACTCCAATTTCTTCTAGCTTGGCTGTGAAAAAGTTAGATGCTCCCCCGCCCGCCTCCCTGGCTGCGTCAGTATCAAACGCGAACTGTTTTGAGTTCGATCGCCCGTTTCCTTTGAAGATGCCGATCGTCAGGTTATAACTTGTAGGTCATAGGTTGTGCATAATAGGGAACTAAAGCTGTGAAAATACTACACTGACTGTGGGGGGCAACATACCGGATACCTTGGAAATACCAAGGGCTTTACCAAGTCACCCCAGAACAGTCCAAACACGCAGGCCCTGCGATCGCCAATGCTAAACAACCTACGTCTCAAACCTCTCCTGGCTAGTTGCCTAGTAGCACCGTGAGGAGGGCGACGCCATGCAACTCCGAAAAAAAACACTATTAATCATCGGTGCAGCGCTGATCAGCCTGATTGTGGTTCTCTATGCCACTGCATCAACTATTTTGCTGCATGATTTTCACAACCTGGAGGCACAGTACGTCCGCCAGGATGTCGCACGGGCTTTGGACGCATTAGATGATGACTTGTCGAATTTAGACACCAGCGCCCAAGATTACGCCGAGTGGGACGATACTTACTCTTTCGTCGAAACACGGAACGAAAATTTTGTCAAGTCAAATTTCGTCGATTCGACATTTATTTACTTGAGACTAAACTTATTGGTGCTGCTGGACTCCAACGGTAAGACGATCTTCAGCAAAGGTTTCGACCTTAAATCCCAAACCGAAATCCCGATTCCCGAAAGCTTAAAACAGCACTTGACCGAGGCGCTGCTCGACTCACCGACAGTCTATGGCGATCGCCCCGCCGCCAAAACAGGCGTCCTCACCCTGCCCGAAGCCACGCTGCTGATTGCTTCAAAGCCGATCTTTAACAGCAACGCCCAAGGCCCGCCGCGCGGGACGCTGATCGTGGGACGCTATCTCGACAGCAGCGAAATCGGTTTGCTTTCAAAACTAACTCACCTGTCAGTAGATTTTAGATTGCCGAGTTTGGATTTTAAAGTCGGAGCCACGAACTACTCCGCGCACGGCGCCAAGGCCATGGCTCCATCCAGGCAGGATTTGGAAAATCTCAAACTCAAAATTTCCCACCTCAAATCAGTAGAAATTTTAGTCGAGCCACTCAGCGACACCTTCGTCGCAGGATACGCCCTGATTCGCGACATCCACGGCAACCTAGCGTTGCTGCTGCGGGTAGAGACAGATCGCATCATCTCCCGCCAAGGTCAGGCTACCTTGGAGCTGTTTACCTTATCAATACTGGCAGTAGGTTTAATATTTAGCGGGATCACCCTGCTGTTGCTAGAAAACTTAGTCTTGGCGAGATTGGCTTCCTTGAGCACCAGCGTCAGCAACATCGCAGCCAACGGCGACCCAAGCTTGAGAGTTCATATGGCCGGAGCAGATGAACTCTCAAGCTTGGCCGACGCCATTAACCGAATGCTAGAAGCATTGGGCAATTCTCAACTCGAACGTAATGAAAGCGAAGACCGCTATCGGTTGATGGCCGAAAACTCAACCGACATGATCACCAGACACGATCCCAAAGGCGTGTTTGTTTACGTCTCCCCAGCCAGCCGGGCTTTGCTGGGATACGAACCTTCGGAACTCATCGGCCGCGTCCCCAACGATTATTTTCACCCCGACGATTTAGAAACCATTGCCAAAGCTCACTGGAAAGTCCTGGCGCTCCCAGTTACTTACACCGTCAGCTACCGCATCCGCCGCAAAGACGGCAAATACATTTGGTTTGAAACCACCGGCCGCACGATCAGCGATCCCCAAACCGGCGAAGTCCAAGAAATTATCGGCATTTCCCGCGACATCAGCGTGCGGAAGCAAACAGAACAAGAACTGCGAGAAAGCGAAGCTGCAATAAAAGCGTTGTACCAAGTGACTTCGGCTCCTCGTACAGACCCGCTCAACCACCTCTCTACCTTTGATTTGCGCCTCCAAGAACTGCTGGCAATGGGATGCCGGCATTTAGGTCTGTCCGTGGGAATTTTGTCCCGCATTCAAGGCGACAACTATCAAATAATGGCTGTTGAGTGTCCCGACGGGTCGATCGTCAAAGAACAAATCTACGATCTGGAAAAAACCTTCTGCGTGGCTACGGCAATGGCAAAAGAACCGATTTACTTTGAATCGGTAAGATTTTCGGGTTTTTCCTTCAACAGGGACGATCGAGCCTTCCCCATCGAAGCTTACATGGGCATTCCCGTCACGGTGGGAGGTGAAGTTTACGGCACTCTGTGCTTTTTTTCTCCGACTCCTGTGACAGAACCGTTCCGAGTTGTAGACAGAGAGTTGGTGAAACTGATGGCTCAGTGGGTGGGAAGCGAACTCGAACGCCAGCAAACCGACGTAGATTTGGCAAAAGCTCGCGATCAAGCACTGGCGGCTACTAGAGCCAAAAGCGAATTTTTAGCCACCATGAGCCACGAAATTCGCACTCCGATGAATGGAGTCATCGGCATGACCGGTTTGCTGTTGGATACCCCCTTAACTCGCGAACAGCGCGATTTTGTAGAAACTATCCGCAGCAGCGGCGATGCCTTGCTGACGCTGATCAACGATATTCTAGATTTCTCGAAAATTGAGTCGGGCAAATTGGACTTGGAGGAACATCCGTTTGACATCCGCACTTGCATTGAGGAATCTCTAGACTTGGTAGCTGCCAAGGCCGCAGAAAAAAAACTGGAAGTGGGTTACTTGATCGATCGTACAGTACCGGCAACGGCGATCGGCGATAGCACCCGCTTGAGGCAAATTTTAATCAACTTGCTCAGTAATGCGGTTAAATTTACCGAAGCTGGAGAAGTAGTGGTTGCGGTGACTGCCAAAAAGATTTCAGTGTCAGCGGCTAACGCTAAAGAACCGCCCGCAATTAATGGCGAACCGGTAGTAATTAACCCAGCATACGAAATACATTTTGCGGTCAAAGATACCGGTATCGGCATTCCGAGCGATCGCATGGATCGGCTATTTAAATCTTTCAGCCAGGTTGATTCTTCAACGAGCAGGCAGTACGGCGGTACCGGATTGGGTTTGGCAATTAGCAAGCGTTTGGCCGAAATGATGGGCGGCCGGATGTGGGTGGAAAGTATGGGTAGTGTCGCGGGCAATCCTCCTGCCGATTTTAGATCGTCGGCAGTTTTTGATTTGGGATGGGCAGAATCTTGCGAAATTGCCGAAAAATACGCCTCTGGCAAATCTGTACTCAGCAACAAGCCGCTCGGCCAAAATACGAAATCCGTTGGCTCTACTTTTTATTTCAGTACGATCGTTTCTGCCTGCAACAGTTGCTTACCAGTTAGCTTGAGCAATTCTCAACCTGAATTAGCTGGCAAGCGAGTCTTAATTGTCGATGACAATGCTACCAACCGCAGAATTTTGACTCTCCAAGCTCAGTCTTGGGGAATGGTGGCTAGGGCTTCAGCTTCGGCTCATTTGGCTTTAGATTGGCTGGCTGCTAAAGAGATGTTTGACTTGGCAGTTTTGGATATGCAAATGCCGGAAATGGACGGGTTAGCTTTAGCGGCGCAAATTCGCCGGTATCCTGATTGCGAAAAGTTGCCGTTAGTGATGCTAACTTCGATCGGCAGGCAAGAAATTAACTCTCCTGCTATGGAGATGGATTTTGCTGCTTTTTTGAATAAACCCATCAAACAATCTCAGCTTTACAATGTTTTAATCAATATTTTTGGAGAACAGACAACTGAATTTAAAGGGCAGCGCACTAGCGGGCCTTTCTTGCAAAGCATACCCGTGCTGGCTGAGGACTTACCCCTGCGGATTCTGTTGGCTGACGATCATTTGGTGAATCAGAAGGTGGCTTTGCAAATTTTACAGCGGATGGGGTATCGCGCGGATGTGGCGGGAAACGGTATCGAAGTGCTCGAAGCTTTGCGCCGCCAGCCTTACGATGTCGTGCTGATGGATGTGCAAATGCCGGAAATGGACGGACTGGAAACTACCCGCCGCATCCGCGAGCAATTTTCAGCAGATTTAACTTTAGAAAATCACACGGGAGAATCAGAAATTTCCGTAACAAATGAGCAATCTAATAATCTAGACTCGACCAAAAATCCCACGGAAGGATCGAAAGTTTTCGCAACAGATGAGCAATCTAATAATCGAAAATCCAGAATCCAAAATCCAAAATTGACTGAGGAGGAATCTAACAATCGAAAATCGAAAATCGAAAATCGAAAATCGACGAGACCTTGGATTGTGGCGATGACGGCAAATGCGATGCAGGGCGATCGCGAAGAGTGTATGGCTGCGGGGATGGACGACTATTTGAGCAAGCCGATCGCCATTGACCAGTTGGTGCGAGCTTTGATCGGGTGTAAATCTCGATCGAACTCCGCATTCGATCGCCTGCAGCCGATCGTTTGTTTGGATGCCCCGGCGGAACAGATCGCAGGAACGAGTGAATTAGAAGTGCGATCGAATGTGGCTGTTGCAGGAAATCCACAACTGACAATTCCCAATTCGCCCGCACTCGACGATCGCGGTGCATCAAATCTCGATCGGGCTTTGTCACAGAGCCACGATTCCCTGAGTGCCAAGATTATAGAGGGACTGCGAGAAGTGGAAGCTTTGGACGAGGCGATCGAGATTTACCTCGAAACAGCTCCCGAACTGCTGCAAGGCATCTCTATGGCCCTGAGCAACGCCGATCCGCTGGCTTTGCGGCGATCGGCTCACTCTTTGAAGTCGATTAGCGGTACTCTCGGTGCTTTTCGCTTGTTTGAGCTGTGCGAGGAACTCGAAATCATGGGCCGCATGGGAACAAATGCTAACCAGCCTTTACCTGATCCGGCCTGCGCGCTTTTAGAACAGGTTGAGGCAGAGTATCAAAGAGTCGAAACGGCGTTAAAAATAGAAATGCAGTCTGTTGATTGTTAGCGGTTAGAGCCTGTCCGATTGATTTCTCATAAATTCAAGTCCCCTCCGGGTAAGGCTGTCAATCTGAAGCAACATTAGACAATCGAAAGTTGTCTCACCCACTCTAAGGAGGGGACTGTTAACTATTAACTTACTTTTTAGTTACCAAAACCCAATCGTCGGCAGTTTTGACAATCTCAGCATTCTGCAAACCTAAATGTTTTAAAACTGGTTTTTCTAACAGAAAATAAGGTTGAGGAAGAGTTTGCCATTTCTGTTTGAGCGTCGGCGCGTCGGCCACAATAACTTGGCGTTGACTGTAAAAATTCAGCGAGGGACGGCCCAAGCGGTGAGAAGTAAACACTTGTTGACCCGCCGGAGTTCCTGTGCGGACAATTTCGGCGATCGGCTTAACGGGATAATCCTCCGCCAGTTCCCAAACCCAGTTATCTGAAGCCACCAATACCAACAGCGTCAGGTAAGTGCCCCAAATTAAAACTAATATAAACTGCCGGTCTTTGCGGTGCAGCAACACGGCCGCCATTGTCATTGTCAAAGCTACAACCATCAGCATTAACTGCAAATCACGCTCGGGAGGCATAATTTGTCCCCCGAGCCGTACCCAGCCACTGAAGTACACGCAACCGACGACAGCAACTACACCCAGCATTGCCAAAATCGCGGGATGAGGCAACAAAGAAATAGCATCAAAACGTTCTTCTGCTTCCTCTTGGACCGGCTCTGGCGGGAGCCACAGTTGCTCCCAAACTTCAGCGATATAACTGCCAACGGCAAGAGCAAAAGCTGGATAAATTGGCAAAACATACCACGGCAATTTAGTAGTCATCACAGAAATAGCCAGCAGATATACTCCAGTCCAAACCAATACTAATTTTGGCCCGGGAAAACTGCGATTTTCCCAACTCAGACGCAGCCCTTGCAGCCAAAATAACTGCCAGGGCCAAGCTAATTTTAAAATTTCTAAAAGATAATACCAAGGCGGGCCTCTGTGACTGCTCACAGGTTCCGAAATGCGCCGGAAAGATTCGTTAACTAAATTAGTGTGGATGAAATATTGGCCGTAGTGCAGCCATTGGGCAAAATACCAAGCAGCTACTGGCAAAGTTCCGATCGCCAATCCGCCCCAAAGATACCCAGAAGTGAGGAGTCGCGGGGTATCCCAAACCAAAAAAATACAGCCCACAGCAGCCAGCAGCAGCCCCAACATGACGCCCTTAGTGAGGCAAATGAGTCCGAACCCAATCCCCGCGCCCAAAGCGTAGCGCAAGTCGCGGCGCGATCGTAGCAAACACCACATCGCCGCCAGCAAAAAACACAAAACCGCTCCATCCAACATCGCCAAACGTCCGTGCCGCACCACCGGTAACAGCGTCAGATAAACGAAGGCAGAAAAAATGGCGATCGACCGTCTCGGAAACAACTCCCTGCCAATGGCGTAAAGCAGGGGCACTGAAGTCGCCGTCAGCATCGCCGGTACCAACCTCGCCGTCAATTCGCTGACACCGCCTGCTGCAAAACACAGCCCGATTAGCCAGTGTACCAGCGGCGGTTTGTTGACATAAGGCATAGAGTCGATCGTCGGATACAGCCAATTTAAGTTGCCGCGCCAAATTTCGCGGCTTACCTGCGCTGCAATGCCTTCATCCCAATCCCGCAAAGCCACGCCGCCCAGATTCAGCCCGAAAATCAGCACTGCAGCCAACAGAAAAGCCAGCATCCACACTTTGTCTGTAAAGCTGTCATTCCAGCGATTTTTCGGTTTGCGGCCCAGGAATGGAAAGATTTCTGACATAAGTTAAGAGAGTCTTGAGCGTCCCAAACTGAAGGTAAACTTAGACAGCAGTTATTTGCGACTAGGAAAATACCATGAACTTGCCTGTAATTATAGATATTATCATTGGCTTAGTCTTTATCTACCTGACTTTAAGCTTGCTAGCTTCGGAAATTCAGGAACTGATTGCTACTGTTTTGCAGTGGCGGGCGGAACATTTAAAGAAGTCGATCGAAGTGCTGATTTCTGGCGGCAGCGAAGGCGCGAAAGATCCCCTGCAATTTAAGCGAGTCGGACAATTGGCCAATTCGATTTACACCAATCCCATGATCAAGGATTTGAATCAGGGCGCGAAAGGGCTTTTATCAGAGGGATTCCGTTCTGTTACGCACCGCATGGGAGATTTTTACCACGGAGTTACGGGGACTAAAAATGTTTTCGGCAATAAATCCAGTGGGCCTTCTTATATTCCAGCCGAGTGTTTTTCTGCTAGCCTTTTGGAGAGTTTAAAGGTTTCTAGTTTGCTCAGATCTATCTCTAAAACCCGATTGGAAAGATTTAAAAATTTACAATTAGCACAAATTCAACAGATTGGACAAAATCTGAGTTTGCCGGATGCTACTAAACCGATTATTGAGCAAGAATTTAGGTGGCTGACTGCGGAGTTCAATCGAGTTGTTGAAGATTATCAAAACAATTTAGCAAGTTTGAACAACAGCTTAGATCGGATGTCGGAAAAGTTAGGATTTTATATTAATGATTCTCAGGTTTATCTACCAGAAACCGAGCTAGCAGGGAGAGAATTTCAGAGGCATATGGCATTTGTCAAGGCTCGTTTTGACAGCAAAATTGAGCGGGTGGCGCTGCTGGGGCAACTGCAACCGAGTTTCAGCAATCTGTTAAATACTGTTAAAAAAAGTCAAGATACGGTAGCAGAAATTATGGATATCAAAGAGGAGAGTCCAATTTATCAACAAATTCAAGAAACCTTGGACAGTATGCCAGAATCTTTGAAACGCAGCCTTTATATTTTAGCGCAGCGCGCTGAAAAAAGCGGCGGAGATACTCAAGAGCAGTTGCAGCGGTTTCAGAAAGAAATTGAAATTTGGTTTGACCAATCGATGGAGCGTGCTTCTGGTGTTTACAAGCGGAATGCCAGAGGGGTAGCGATTTTGCTCGGAACTGCGATTGCTGTCGCTGCTAATGCTGATAGCATTCATATTATTAATCGGTTGTCGAAGGATACGATGTTGCGATCGAATGTTAATTTGTACGCTGAGCAGTTGGTGGCAAACAATGCTAAGACTAAATCAAATAATTTAACCAGTCTGACAAAAGTTCAACAAGATGTCGATCGAGCTTTGGATCAGGTAGCTCTGCCTTTTGGATGGAGCGAACAGAACAGCTTAGAACGAGATAAGCAGGGGAATTTATTGTGGTCGGCTTTGATAATAAAATTGTTTGGTTGGATATTGAGCGGCGTAGCTATTTCTATGGGGGCTGCTTTTTGGTTTGAGGCGCTCAACAAGATTATTAATATTCGCAATTCCGGGAAAAAACCGCCATCTTCCACAGAATCTTGAGCGGTGCAGTTGCGAAGCCAATCAATTAACTGTCTGTCATACCCTTTTAGATTTTAGAGAGGGGAATGACTGAATACTATCGAGGTTTGAAGCACAGGCTTACAGTTGGATTTTTTTTTAAAGTGGTATCACGGATAGGATATGGGATCGATAGGTAATTTCGCGTTTGCCGGAAGTCCGGGAAAACACGCAGAATATAAATTCCGTGCGATCGCGGATGGCAGTGCGGCAGAAATAGGGGAAACTGATAGATAGGTTAAATAAGAATGAGCGAAATAAACAAGGTAGCTGGCAGCTTCTGGCGGTCAGAGTCCAGCGGTTCATCTAGCGCTCAACTCACTTTTGGAGGACGGAATATGTTCACTTCTTTAAGGGAAACGACTCCCGCCTCAGAATACGCAAATCCCCCATCCAAAAGCTTTGTATTCAAGGACTCCAGCATCAATGAAGGTGGATATTTTGTTTCCAGAATTTTGGCTGGGGAATCTGACTGCATCGAGAAATTTACCTCGGCACTTCAAAAATATGCCTCTATCCTTAGAGAAATTGACAAAGTTCGCACAACTTCTGGCGGCCGCTCCGGCAAACTGCAATTAGGCTTTGTTATCCTCAGTTCGGATTACCTCGAACCATACAGAAGTCAATTGCCAAAAGCGCATAGTTCTCTGACTCAAAACAGCGGACTTGGTTCGTGTTATGCCGATCGAGATAGTGATACACTCAGCAACGGCGGTGGGCGCGATCGACTGTTTGCTAATTAAGGAGAGTGATTTAATGGAGGGTGTGGAACGTACCGAGGGCGACTGGACCCGAATGCAATTGTAATTAGAGACGCAGGCGCGATCGCAATCAACGATTTGATCTGACTCAATCTGCAATCATATCAATTCTCGCTGAATAATTTGAATCACGTTTGTAGTGAGGATGGCAGTCCTCACTGTGTCGGTTTAATATTATACCGTTTTGACTGGTAGTAAATGCGACCAAATCTCCTCGTAATAAGTATTTGGGTGTATCGCAAACCTAGCAACTGCAAAGCATATAGAATTATTCAAAATTTACATAATTCAGTTTTACCTTGGATGAAATACAGCTAGGTAAACTGTAGTGCCTTGTGCGTATAAGTAACATATCACACTCCAAGAAAAACTACTAAATATAATTAATATAAGTTATTATGGGGGAAATTACCTCCACCATTTCCGACTACCTGAAATCAGACTACTGTTAGCAAAATAAGGTCGCACAAATTGGATGGTACAACCTAGATTTATTTATTTGAATAGGCGCGATAAATGTTGTAATATATTCCCAGCGGTAGAAGTTTAATTTTCCAAGGTAGTCAAGAGACAACAGGCAAATGCCGCTCCAAATAAATCCCTAAAAATTAAAAAAAAAGAACACTATGTCTCAATTTAGTGTTAAGATATAATCAAATAAGTCTGATGAGGTTACTCTAGGGTGTATCTACTAATAATGCCCTTAATGGAGTCTCCAATATGAGTTCTACGTTCGCTCAAGTTAACTCACAATCTTCTCTTGAAAACCGGCCACTGCGCTCCTTAGTCTTCATTGACTCCGGCGTGGAAGATTACGAGTCAATTACAGCGGGAGTGCTGCCGGGACAGCAGGTAGTAATACTCGATCGCACCAAAAACGGCATCGAACAAATCAGCTCTGAAATTGAACAATACGCCTCTACTAACGGGGCTATTGACTCGGTTCACATTATTTCTCATGGCAGTTCTGGCAGCCTACAATTAGGCAATACCGCTCTGGGTTCAGAGAACATAGAGCAATACAAAAGCCAGTTGGAAAAGTGGCAAACTTCACTAGACCCACAAGCAGACATCATGCTGTACGGCTGCGATGTAGCAGGCGGTACAGGTGCTAATTTCGTCGCTCGATTCAGTGAATTAACCGGGGCTGACGTTGCCGCATCCACCAACACAACCGGCCGCGGCGGCGACTGGAATTTAGAATTTGCTAGGGGTCAAATTGAATCTCCCTTAGCCTTGCAGGCCGATGCGATGGCAAGTTACCAAGGTAATTTAGCTACGATCGTAGTAGCCAACAATAGCGATAGCGGGCCCGGTTCATTAAGGGCTGCGATCGCCACCGCTGTTGCCGGCGATATCATTACCTTCGCTCCAGGTTTAGCCAGCCAAACCATTACCCTCACCAGCGGTCAACTCGATATTCCCGTTGGCAAAAACATCACCATTGACGGCGCCGCCGCACCCGGTTTAACCATCAGTGGCAACAACGCATCCCGCGCCTTTTTTGTCAATGCCAACGTTGCAACTGCTACCACTTTTGCTGTCAAAAACCTGATTATTACTAACGGCAAAACTACGGATCGAGGTGGCGCGATCGGCACAACCGACGAAGTAAACCTCACAGTAGAAAACGTTCAGTTCAACAACAACGTCGCCGATAAAGGCGGTGGCGCAATTTTCGGTAATTTCAACAATACCCTGACTGTTACCAACAGTAAATTCAACGGCAACGTAGCCACCGGAGCTAACGATGAACGGGGTGCAGGTGCGATCGGCTTTTTGAGTTTCAAAACTTTTACAGTCACCAACAGCGACTTCACCAACAACAAAGGAATTAACGGCGGGGCAATTAACAGCCTTCAAGGTAAGCTGACAATTGACAACTCCCGATTCATCGGCAACGATACCACCGCAGCCGTTTACGCAACAGGCCAAGAGAATCCGTTTTTAAGGGGTTTTGGCGGCGCAGTTTACACAGACAGAGCCAGCAATCCGAGCGAAGCTTCCGGCACAATTAAGATTACCAATAGCGTATTTCAAGACAATAAAGGTCGAGGTGAAGGAGGCGCAGCTTATCTGTTCACCGGCAGCCAAGACAAGGTTATTTTGGAAAAGAGCACCTTCCAAAATAACGAAATTCTGGCGCTACCCAACGGTGGAAATCCTGGGAACGGTGGTGGGGTAACGATTTTGAGCGACAGCACCAACCAGGGATTGACCATTACCAACACCACCTTTGCGGGCAACAAAGCCAATAATCAAGGTGGCGGGCTGTGGATGCGAAATGCCCCTACTACGATTACTAACAGTACGTTTTCTGGCAACTCCACGGCGTTTGCTGCTGGTGATTTCAACAAACTCGGCGGTGCAATGACTCTTGGTGCACCCACAACCATTCTCAACACGACGATCGCCGATAATTCAGCAGGCTGGGTTGGTGGAGGTATCTTCGCCGATGCCAATAATGTCACCCTCAAAAACACGATTCTTTCCAACAATACAGCGGCTAATGGAGGAAACCCTTGGGGCATTCAGCAACACGTCACCGCCCAATATAGCGATCAAGGAGGGAATTTTCAGTGGCCGGCCAAAAACCCCAATGACGGAAGCGATTTCAATGCGACGGCAAGTATTACGATCGCAGACCCCTTACTCGGCCCTTTGCAAAACCTCAACGGCGCTTTAGTCAGGCCGCTGCTGATAGGAAGTCCGGCAATTGATAAGGGGATTGCCACCGGCGCACCCACTACGGATCAGCGCGGCGTGACTCGCCCTCAAGATGGCGACACCATTCCAGGTGCGATCGTGGACAGCGGTTCTTTTGAATTGGGAGGTAGTGTCGTCCCAGTGCCAACTCCGACGCCCGCGCCGACTCTTACTGGTTCTTTGGGTCAAGCCAATAATTACAGCAGCGTCAGCGACCTGATCGCACAATGGCCGAATGCCGCACAGAATCAAGGCATCCAACTGTCTGGGATAGCTTTTGATGGCGTGGAAACTGACTACCTTAACCCGAATGTCATCAGCAACCTCACCTTAGCAACGAACGAAAACCCTAAAAGCTGGTTGAGCTACGGCAGTACCGGTGGTATTGGTGTCCCATCCTCTTATGATGGTTGGTTCACCGACGCCAAGAAAAATCGGGCGGAAATCAACCATAACCCCAACACCAATCAATCTCAGGCGCTGAAGGTGAAATGGGCAGATAACCAAGACATCACTAGCACAACGATCGACCTGAGTGGATTGACTCCCAAAACAAGTCCTGGTTTGGGCG
This sequence comes from Microcoleus sp. MON2_D5, assembly GCF_036701905.1. Taxonomy (NCBI): domain Bacteria; kingdom Bacillati; phylum Cyanobacteriota; class Cyanophyceae; order Oscillatoriales; family Microcoleaceae; genus Microcoleus; species Microcoleus sp. MON2_D5. The sequence continues at coordinate 2,452 of NZ_JAUBRM010000087.1, read as the reverse complement.
ATCAAGGCAATGAAGTTGGTTTCCTGCAAATCTTTAATAATGGGGTTCGGGTACCGGCCACCAATTTTAAGATCGCTCGCCTCAACGCTCCGAGCGCTCCAAAACCCATTACTGTGTCTTCAGATGGAGTGACTGTAATTGGCGATCGCACCGATGGCAGTTTCAAATTCCAGATAGTAGGAGATTCCCTCGGCGGCGCTACTTTTGACGAACTGCGGTTCTCCACTAAAGCCTACGATAGCCCCACCGCTGCCTACGTCGCCACCTCCTTCAAAAACGATGGTTCCGACTACCTAGTGCGGAACATTGAATATCAAGGGATTTCTAATGTGACGCCAACTCCGACGCCGGCGCCATCTGACAGTCTCACGGGGTCTATTGATACCGCTGCTGTGCCTCCGACTTCCTTCTATTACGGTTCGCCTCCCGATCCTATTGCTGATGGTGGTTCTGGAGAGTTTACGATTAATCGGACTGGCGATACTTCGGTTTCGGCTTCGATCGACTATTTGATTGTTGCCCCTGCTGGTGGTCAACCTGTGAACAACGTAGACTACAACATTAGTCCATTTGCTGTGAATCCTTCGTCCGGCACGGTGAACTTTAATGCCGGTCAAACTAGCGTTAGTCTGACGATTAACAATCTTCCTGGTTTGACTGGTGGGGTGGTGAATTTGGGCTTTGGCCCAGGTTCGATCGGCGCTCCGGCATCGACTGCAATTACTCTGCTTTAAGGCTGTTAGTAGGGCGAGGAATCCTTGCTCTACTAATATGTCCCGCAAGTAGTTAAATGCTTTGGAGCAACTGCGACTTTGTGGTAGAGGTTGTTCATAAAAACTACATTTCCTTTTATAGTAAACAAGTTGGTTAAAAAGCCTATTCAGTAATCAAATTACCTGAACACCAGCTAGCTTACTTAAAAAACCATAATTCTTTATTTAACTTATTCAATCTTAACCAGAAAGTTAGCTGCACAGATGCTCTAGAAAGCGTAACGATCGCCATTATCAAAACAGAACCGTCGCCTCACACCGAATCATCCATCCATCCGCAAGCCGAACAATCCCAAGGAACAGGCGGCGTTTCATATTGGGGATAAGTCATTTCACACCGGGGGCACCGACCAGTAAACAATGGGTGGGTATCCAGCAGTTCTAGCTGCTGTTCCAAAGTCCACCGCTGCCTCGGTTGCAAGATTAGTTCGCCGTTGTAGTAGGTTGTACCTTCGGGTTCCCACAATTCCTCTGATGCGGCATTAGGGTCTTCTCGAAAGTCGGGGCAAGTGTTGGTGTTGGGGTCCGTCGGATGCACAGCACAGACGAGGTATGGGTTGCGGGCGTAGAGGAGACAGCGATGGCTCCGCCCCGGCTTACGCCTACGCACTCAGGCATTTTGGGCATAGCGGGGGTGTTGAGGTTTTGGTCTGGGTTTAGTTTCCCTCAGAACAGAGGCGAGCGTATCCTTGGATAATACGCCTAATTTGCTGGGGCGATTGTCCCTTCTCAAATGATGAAAAAATCGTGTCCCTGGTTTGCTTCGATCTTCCTCGCTACGGGAGCTGTGGCTGGCTGTTCTCAATCGATTCAACAAGTATCAAACACCCCTACACTTCCACCGCCAGCAGTGGAATCAGCATCTCCAAGCAATATTCCTTCGTCGAAGCCGATATTAGGCATCAACGTAGCTGCTGGCAAACGAGTGATTGCCAGAAACGGAGGGATTACCTATCCTGGCGCTTGCTAATGCTAACGATCCTGCTGATTACCAAACAACAACGAATTATCCAAAACTGGGGCGGTGGGGAAACGGAACCAATCAAGGCACTGGCACCTTTCAAATTGTCGATTTAGGTGCGGTTTATTCACTCAACGGTGTTGGCTACAATATTGATTGGGATGGTGCGTTTAAGAATTCACTAACCTTTCGCGTTGAGGTTTCAACCGATAATAAAACTTGGCGATTAGCTTCTGAGATAGTCCATCCTTACTCTCCAAATACCAGTTTCAATAAACTTGATATTGATGTTGCAATTCCCCCGACTACCGCTCGATATGTCAAGTATTGGGAGCCACCAGACGACCAATGGAATGGTTGGGGGACGTTCCATCAACTCCGGGCTTACTCCCCAAAAAAGTAAGAGGTTCAAGTGTCTTTTAGGATAGCCCAGAGCTGAACTCGGCGCGGTAGCGATGCGCAGCGACTAAACTTAAATTCAAACACACAATACTAAAGTCTTCTTCTAGCAAATCTGACCTTGCTTAGCTGCAGTAGAGTGACCAATAGGGTTACTGCCAACCCACCTTTCATCCACTGGTTCCGATGCCAATTGATAACGGCTGTCCGAGGAGAGTCGAATAGAAGGAGAATGGTTATCTAAACTGGCATGAATGGTAAACATACCAAAAATCAGAACATCTCCAGCCTCGAATTCGGAACTCAACCAACGTCCTCC
>NZ_JAUBRM010000234.1:0-1189 GCF_036701905.1 Microcoleus sp. MON2_D5 | reverse complement strand
GCAAGTAATTGGTCGAGCGTTGGGCGACCGATCGCTCCTGTTCCCCCGGCAACAAAAATCTTCATCTGTCAACCTCGTGTTGAAGTATGGAAATATTTTGGCTTATTGGAGTGCTCGATCGATTAAAGGTGCAAGGACTGCGATGTTGTTGACCAACTCATCGGAGAGAGAACCGGTGTATTAACCCACATTCCGCAGGTGCGATCGGCATCAGGCAGTATTTTTCAACGATTGGACTTAGGATCGAAGTCCAGAAGTTGAGCCATATCTAGCTTTTCTCAGGTAGGTGAGGTCTAGGGAAATGCTTGAAAATTCAGCCATTCACAGGATATAGCGTCATGTGGTGTCCGCCTTTTCACCCATAATAAAAATACCTGAAACCAGAGATTTTACAACATTGTAATTATGGGCGAGTGCGAACGACATCATATCACACAATATCAGGGGCTATCGTATTTGATGAATGGAGCGCGACCGCACCCAACTTGCTGCACTCTCCTCGGCTGTTTCCTGAGATAATATATAATTTAAAATGGTGCAAAATATGTAACTGCTCAATAACTACTGGTAGAGGGACTCCTCCTCAATCAGGTTATCAACAACAGCGCACCTCCGCAGACAAGGAGCGATTACAACATCGCTTTGATGAAATTTTTGGGTTACGCTACCCACATCACTATGGTTTAAACTTGGCTATGCAGCAATTCTGTGCCAACAAGAAAAAATTGCTGCGAGTCCTCGATGCGCCTCAACTACCTCTTCATACTAACTGCGACGTAAGTGATATTCGAGAGTATGTCACCAGGCGGAACATTAGTGGCGGTACTCGCCATGAATTTGGGCATCTGGTAAGGGATACCTTTACAGGTTTGAAAAAAACTTGTAGAAAGTTAGGTTTTTGATTTTGGAAGTATTTACTCTCCCGCTTCAAGGGTGATGAAAGCGTACCTTATCTACCAGATGTGATTAGAGCGCTCGCTCCAGCACCCACTTAAAAGAGTCCAGAATTGTGAGGTGCAACGGCTGCCGGAATCACGCAAGAATAATTTACCTATTTGAGGCAATTGAGCCTCTCCTGGTAAACGTGTTCGAGCTATTGATGTGGTAAGTTATTGGGTGCATCTCAGTTTTGCACATATATCAAGTGGAAAGTTGACCATTGAGATAAGCACAGCGCAGAGAAAGGATA
>NZ_JAUBRM010000086.1:0-26695 GCF_036701905.1 Microcoleus sp. MON2_D5 | reverse complement strand
CAAGCTATTAAAGCGAGGGTTAATCCTGCTGTGCAGACCCCATCTTTAATACCCCTGGTTTAGACCTGAATCCTTACGTCCGAAATATGCAATTTAAATGCTATACAGCTTAGCCGCCCCTATAGTGCAATCATCGTTTTCAAAGCTTCTTTCATTTCGTCTGCTGTCGTCGTTGCCGTACCGAACTGACGCACGACAATACTAGCCGCCAAATTGCCCAAAACTGCCGCTTCCCAACCAGATGCACCGACGCACAAAGCTAAAGTCATTGCTGCTACAACTGTATCTCCAGCACCGGTTACGTCGAATACATCAGTCTTGTTAAAAGGGGGAATGTCCCAACTTTGAATGGCAAATTCCCCCTTTTCACAAATGGATGTTGGAGGGGGTGAATTTTTGATTTCTTCGCCGTTCGCCCTTTCAAACAAAGTCATCCCTTCTTCGCCGCGAGTAATCAGGATTTTTTGAGCTTGAGTTAAGTTCAACAAATCGCGTCCTGCTTGCATTAAAGTTTGAGGGTTTTTGATAGCATATCCGACGGCTTGCTCGGCTTCGGGCAAGTTCGGAGTAAATAACATTGCTCCAGAATATCGCTGCAAATTTGTTTGAGCGTCTACTATTGTTTTGCCGGGAACCACTGCCGATTCGATCGCCAAATTCGTCAAAACTCCGTCGCCGTAGTCGGAACAAACCACTGCATCTACTGTCGGTATTTGCTGCCGGATGTAGTCTGCCAGTTGCAACTGCAAATCTAAATCCGGCAACTCGTCCGATTTGCGATCGACTCGGACAATTTGCTGAGTCACTGACTGCCGCGCGTGTCCGGAAATTCGAGTTTTGGTGACCGTGGGACGCTGCGAATCGATTAAAATCCCACCCGTATCAATTCCCGCCGCCTCAAAAATACCGCACAAAGCCTTTCCCTGGTCGTCTTTTCCCACCAAACCAGCAACTTTTACTTTGCCTCCCAGTTTGGCTAAATTATAGACAGCATTTGCGCCACCTCCGGGTACTTGCTGAGTATTTTCGTAGCGCAAAATCAACACAGGTGCTTCGCGGGAAATTCGCTCTACTTGTCCGGTAAGAAACTCGTCCAAGGTCAAATCTCCGATCGCTAATACCTGCGCTCGATCGAAGCAGTCTAATCTTTTCAATAATTGCTCTGTTGAGGCACGCAGTTGAGGCAAAAAATCGGAATAGTCGTTAGTCATTAACCAAAAAAATGAGACTGAGGAGTTAATAATTGAGTGTGGAACGAGCGGGAATTAAAAATCCTAATATTAATTAATAATTAATTTCCTCCCTTGTTTTATTTTTAACTTTTAATTGATTTTCTCACTGGGATTTTGAGAAACCAGTTGCAGGCTATTTGCGATCGCACTCGCTCAAACAATTGGGCAAAAAAATGCCGATAAAATCGCAGCCTTTGAGACTCAACTGAAAGTTGCACGGTGTGGAAGTTTCCTTCTACATAAGTGCCTTCAAAAAACAGCAGAATTATTTCAATTTCTGCTTGATGATCGTAATCACCTGACTCATTTGTTTTTTGAGTGCATCAATTTCCGCTTGCATTTTCGCCATTTTCGCAGTCATCGCCTGAATTTCGGCGGCGTCCGCTCCAGAGCTGGGTGCAGCGGCGGCTGCTGGGGCTTCCGGCACTGGTTTCTTTTTGGCCAGTACCATCGCCGATTTGATCGCCTCGGTTAGCTGCTTCTTCTCAAACGGTTTGGCGATGAATGCAAAAAAATGCTTCTCAAAGGGTTTCGGAATTTTTTCCATCACCTCTTCTTCGCGGCCCGACATGATCACCAAAGGTATTTTAGAAAGCTCAGGATGGGCTTGCACTTTTTGATACACTTCCCAACCGCTGACTTTGGGCAGTAGGAAATCTAACATAATTAGATTTGGCCGGGCTTGACGGATCAGTTTGAGTCCCTCTTCGCCGTCTTTTGCTTCTAGAACTTCAAAGTTACCCTGAGGCAACATCTCTCGGACTCGGACGCGGATGACTTTACTGTCATCGATTACCAAGATTTTTTGACCAGCCACGACTGACTCCTTCAGTAATGAATGAGTGATGATTTGCAACCTTCAGTATATCCCTAACAGAATTCTACCCATAATTCTGGGCGAGTTTAGTTTTGTTGCACCTCGGCGCGATTCTGATTTCGGGTAATACTCCTACAAGTTCAGGGGCTTTGATTTCGGATACGATCGAAGGAATTAACTCAATCGCCACTTAATTTTATGTCGCCCCAAACTCCTAAAACTCCTACTGTTAAAGCAGTTGCCGCCCAAATGCGGGGTGAAATCGAGGCGATGCCGGAATGGTTGCGTAGACCCGTTGGCAAAGCTAGCGAACTTTCGCAAGTGCAAAAAATTATCAAACAGCGGCAAATTCACACGATTTGTGAGGAGGGGAGATGCCCCAACCGGGGCGAGTGCTACGCGCAAAAAACGGCGACTTTTTTGTTGATGGGGCCGACTTGCACCCGCGCTTGTGCTTTTTGTCAAGTAGATAAAGGTCATTCTCCGATGCCGCTAGACCCGGAGGAACCGAAAAAGGTGGCCGAGGCTGTGCAGTTGTTGGGTTTGCGCTATGCGGTGCTGACTTCGGTGGCGAGAGATGATTTGCCGGATGGGGGTGCGGGTTGGTTTGCCAGGACGATCGCCCAAATCCGCCTTTTGAACCCGGATACTGAAGTTGAGGTACTGACGCCGGATTTTTGGGGGGGAACGGGTAGGGGCGGTGCCCCCGTGCCCGCCCCCGACGGGGAGAATTCAGGGCTCGATGAGTTGCAGCGACAGCGGATTCGCACGGTGGTGGAGGCTAAACCGGCTTGTTACAACCACAATATTGAGACGGTGCGCCGATTGCAAGGGCCGGTGCGGAGGGGGGCGAAGTACGATCGCTCGATCGATGTTCTGCGTATTGTTAAGCAATATGACCTAACTATTCCCACCAAATCCGGTTTGATGTTGGGACACGGGGAAACCGAAGCCGAGATAGTTGAAGCGATGACAGATTTGCGGGATGCCAAGTGCGATCGGCTCACCCTCGGTCAATACATGAGACCATCTCTAGATCACCTCCCAGTGCGTAAATACTGGACGCCGAGCGAATTTGACCGTTTCGGGTCGATCGCCCGGGAGATGGGGTTTGAGCGCGTGCGATCGGGGCCTCTCGTCCGCAGTTCCTACCACGCCGGAGAGAGCGATTGAAACTAATTTGAATTCAACTCGGTATAAACTCCTTGTTACAAAAAATAACTCTAGAGGATTGTGCATAAGTGCGACGCTCTCTGCTATTTGTAAATAGAGTGACATTATGAATTAGGAGCTTTACCTATGCCAGAGATAGCGAAGAACCAATTAAAATCCGACTCCGTGATGAAAACGGGCAAATTCCCTTACACATTTCGCGCAGGCTGGTTTCTCTTGCTGTTAGCAATCAATTTTGTGGTTGCAGGCTTTTATTTCCATATCATTGAATAGTTCTGCAAGTTAACGTTTAGCAGACCCTGCTGTTCTCGACCTCAACGTCGGAGAATGGGAGAGATGGAGAGGGGGACAGTTTGGAGTTTGGAGTTGGCGAGAATATGACTTCATTCTTCTAACTAATGACTACTGACTTTTTCCCTCTTCCTTCTGACTCCTGACTTCTGACTTCCGACTTGGGCTCAATAATTAATCCCTGTATCCGTGTCAAAATCCGTGTCGTGCCTTCCTTCTTCTCTCTTTCTTCTAACTAATGACTTCTCTAGCGATTTCTGGACGATTCTAGCTTTGACAACCGCTCTTGAATTTTGATAACATCTTGCTTAGTTTCAATTGCCAAAGTTGCTAAATTGTCAAACAGCGGGTCTCCCGACAGCATTCTAGCATTTGTCCGACCAGAACCGGAAGGAGACTGAGGCCGGTTAACTCTAGAACCTTGATTCTGCAAACTGTAGATTTGTCCTCTGAGTTCAGAAATTTGACGTTCTAATTGAATAATGCGAAATTCTAATTGAGTTGTGGATTGAGCGGGTGTAAAAATTGGCGAAACAGCAATTGCTAAGGCACAAGCCAGACACAAAACACAGAGTTTCAGGGCGCGATGGCGAATTTTTTTCGGCATAGCTTTAATAATTTAAATTATACCACTTCTACGATAACAAATCGCCGATATTTTGGTCTCTATCAGAAGTATGTCTTATGGCAACTAGGAACGTAGCTATTTTAATGTTCGATGATGTCGAGGTACTGGACTTTGCAGGCCCCTTTGAAGTGTTTTCGGTGACATCAGAATTAAGTAAGGGCGAGCGACCTTTTGCAGTCTCTACCGTAGCCGAACATCCCGGTGCTGTCAACGCCCGCAACGGTTTGAGTGTAAATCCCGACTGCACCATTTCCGATTGTCCGCCACCGGATATTTTAATTGTACCGGGAGGACAAGGTACGAGAAAGTTAATCGATAATTCAGCAGTTATTAATTGGATAAAAGATTGTGCGCGAACAGCAGAATTAGTGCTTTCTGTCTGTACGGGTTCGCTGCTTTTGGCAAAAGCTGGCTTGTTGGAAGGTTTGGAAGCAACTACACACCATCAAGTATTGGATTTATTGAAAGAATTAGCTCCTAACACAACTATTATCGAAAATCAGCGATTTGTAGATAACGGCAAAATCATCACTTCTGGGGGAATTGCTGCGGGAATTGATATGTCTTTGCACGTTGTCGGCAAGCTTTTGGGAACAGCACAAGCTGAACAAACAGCAGAGCACATGGAATATAAAATTGGAAATGGGTAATTGTGAATCTAGTTAATTGCACATTTTATTTGTACGAACACGGCATGAACCCTTAGTGTCAATTTAAGTTTCAAATCCTTTGTATTTCTCGTTTATAGCAGAAATTTGTTCTCCCAAAATCCCCCTTAAGAAGGGGGACTTTGACGCTCTTGTTCCCCCCTTCTTAAGGGGGGTTAGGGGGCATCGAGAGACTTATTAGATGGACAAAAGACTGGTAAATTTGGACGTTAACTTAACACCAATGGGCATTGCCCTGTCCATACCCCTAGCTAATCAAGCATCTTCGCCCCAAACTTTTAGTTGTAAATAGACTAATAACAAAGCTACAGCCATCAGGAAAGTTGCCGCAGCGGCTGCATAGCCAAAATCAAATTGCGAAAAAGCTTGCTCGTAAATATAATAAACTAGCAAATTAGTAGAGTTTAAAGGGCCGCCGCCGGTGATGACGTAAACTTGCTCGAAACTCCGCAGAGTAAAAATAGCAGTCGTGACAGTAGCAAATACTAAAGTCGGCCGCAAACCGGGTAAAGTGATGTACAAAAATTGCTGCCAAGCATTAGCTCCATCCAATTCTGCGGCTTCGTAACGATTTACCGGAATTGCTTGCAATCCCGCTAAAAATACTACCATATTAAAGCCTAATTGTTTCCAAACACTGAGCAGAATGATTACTGGCATTGCCCAAACTGTGCTGCTAAGCCAAGGAATTGGATTTAAGCCGATCGCACTTAGGGCATTATTCACCGGGCCTTCGGTTTGAAACAACCACCGCCAACCCAAGCCCACTGCAACTAAAGAGGTAATCGAAGGAATAAAATAAGCGGTACGGAGAGCTCCTCGCCAAGCAAACGAGCGATTTAGCAAAACTGCTAAGCCCAATGGAATCACTAAACTGGGAATGACTGTTGCAGTAGTAAAATAGAGCGTATTTTGGAGAATTTGCCAGAAATCCGGGTTTGTGACTAGACGCCAGTAGTTGTTGAAGCCAATCCAACGCACTCCCAACTGGGTAAAGCTGCCGCTGGTAAAGCTGAGGTAAAATAAATAGGCGATCGGCCAAATCAAAAAAGTACCCAGAAATAGCAAAGCTGGGGCCAGGAAAGTCCAAGCTGCGATCGCATCATTATCCAACCAGTTAAAACGCCCAAATTTAATCCGAACCATTGGCTTGTAAATTTTAGCTTTTAGTTTTAAATGGTATCACAATATAGGTCAATCTCAAAATGAACCTTCTCGATATATTAGCTCATTTACCCACTATAGAAACTGAAAGGCTCCTGCTCCGAAAAATTACTTTAAACGATGCGAGCGATATGTTTGAGTATGCTTCAAACCCCGAAGTATCACAATACACAATGTGGTCAACCCACACCTCGCTCGAAGACACTAAATACTTTCTCAAGTCACTTACAAAAATGTACAAAAGACGAGAGCTTGTAGATTGGGGAATTGTCCACAAAGTCGAGCAAAAGTTTATCGGGACTTGCGGATTTGTGGAATGGAGCATGACGCACAGCCGCGCGGAAATTGGCTACGCACTCTCTAGAAGCTATTGGGGCGAAGGATACATGAGCGAGGCTGTCAATGCAGTTATTGAATTCGGCTTTCGGGAGATGTTGCTGAATCGAATTATGGCTCGATGTGAACTTAACAATATTGCTTCCGCTCGGGTGATGGAAAAAGTGGGGATGCAATTGGAAGGGGTATTGCGACAGCACCTATTTGTGAAAGACAGATATTGGGATCTAAAACTTTATTCGATTCTCAGGGAAGAGTTTTTTGACAATATTGTAGAATAGGAGTGAATCAGTAGATAAGCGAAAAAAAATAATATACTTAGGACTTACGCAATATCTCCATGTAGAGTGCGCCGAAGCACACCTTACCCTTTACCTCTATAGTAGAATACGAGTGAATAGTTTTTATCTTTATGACCAAGAATTTCTAGATGGTACAAGCCCCCGGAGTTCTCCGTGGGGTCAATCCAAAATCTCAAATCTAAAATCTAAAATCGAATGACCCTTTACCTGTAGTGTAAAAAACGAGAGAATAGTTTTTATCTTTATGACCAAGAATTTCTAGATGGTACAAGCCCCCGGATTTCTCCGTGGAATCAATCCAAAATCTCAAATCTAAAATCCTCAAGCCCCCGAATTTATCCATGGGGTCAATCCAAAATCTCAAATCTCAAATCTAAAATCGAATGACCGCTAATCCAGTATCTGTTAATTCCAATGCCTGCCTGATTTCTCCTGAGATTGGCAAAAGTTCGATAGCTCCGGCCCATCCTCCATTAAAATTAGGAGTTTTAGCCTCAGGAAGCGGCAGCAACTTCGAGGTAATTGCCCAAGCCATCCAAAATCAACAACTCAACGCTAAAATCCCAGTATTAATTTACAACAACCCCGAAGCCAAAGCCGCCGCCAGAGCCGAAAAATACGGTATTCCCTCGATTCTGCTCAATCACCGCGACTGCAAAAGCCGCGAAGAATTAGATACAAAAATTGTCAAAACTTTTCAAGAATATGATGTAGAATGGGTCGTGATGGCGGGTTGGATGCGAATTGTTACCAAAGTTTTGTTTGCTGCTTTTCCCGATCGCGTTATTAACATTCACCCCAGCTTACTGCCGAGTTTCCCAGGAATTCGCGCCGTCGAGCAAGCACTAGCTGCCAAGGTTAAAATCACCGGCTGTACTGTGCATATCGCCCGTTTAGAAGTAGACAGCGGGCCGATTTTAATGCAGGCTGCGGTGCCGGTATTGCCTGATGATACCGCAGAAACACTGCACGCGAGAATTCAGGTGCAAGAGCACAAGATTATGCTCGGTGCGATCGCACTTATTGCCGAATCTAATCAAAAATATTGTGACTAAAAACCTCACCAGTGCCGCATCTATCCCCGAATTGCCCGTCAGCGAATCACCCGAAACAACCCCGCCGCTGACAGACTCCAATCGCCTGAAATTAATTCTCAAAGAAAGGCTCAAAAGGAGCATCGGCCTCAAGGGAGAATTCTATCTGCCTTGCTTGCCATCGATGCTAGACGACTATCTTAAATTACTGTCAGACTTCTTAAACATTCTCGGACAAAACATCGACGCTGCCCAAGCCGAAAACTTGCGAACATTAATCGCCAATGCCTTAGCAGAAGGATTCAAAAATTCCCCCCACGCTAATCTAATAGTCTCCTACTTTCCCGCTAATTCCCAAAGCGGTTTAGCCGGTGGCATTACTCTGAATACCAAGATTCAAGTCGAATCGATGGCCCAGAAATATCATAGCTGGCCGGATATTCGCCCCGAACATTTATTCGGCAGCCATCCCGATGCCAAAGTCATCGCCACTGCCGCCGAATTAGGCGAACCGGGAAAAGCACCTATTTTAGATGTCGGTGCGGGCCCAGGGCGCAATAGTTTGCCCTTAGCAAGGTTAGGTCATCCCGTGGATGCGATCGAACTAACACCCATATTTGCCGAGAAACTATCAGCAGCAGCCACCGCCGAAAACTTGCCGATCAATGTCACCCAAGGTGACGTTTTAGACCCATTATTGAGGATGAAAACTTATCGGTACAAATTAGCCATTGCTACCGAAGTTCTCTCTCACTTCCGCTACCCCGAACAAATTCGTCTTTTCCTCGGCAAAATGTCCGATGCTGTTTTAAGTGGCGGGTTTATCTTATTCAGTGCTTTCTTAGCAGTAGATGGGTACGAACCCGATGAGATGGCAAAACAAATGTCTGAATTGTGTTGGTCTTATCTGATTACGAGAGAAGAATTGCAAGCAGCAATAGAGGGTTTGCCGTTAGAAATTATTTCTGATGAATCGGTGATTGAATACGAACAAAAACATTTGCCTGACTCGGCGTGGCCGCCGACACCTTGGTTTGTCAGTTGGGCTAGCGGGCGGGATTTATTTCCCGTGCAAGAAACACCGCCCTTAGCGTTGCGGTGGATACTTGTTAAACGCTTGTAGAGTTTATTGTTTTCGCTCAATTTTTAGGTAAAAATTGTCGGAATTTGTCCGATGTTTGGGCGAGGATACTTTTGTCTGGGAAATGGGCGAGGATTTGATATTATCTTGAATTTTGTTAAAGGTCAGGATTTTATATACGGCTTGCTGAATAAAGTGAAAAAGGAGACGCGGCGTTGGCTTGTCTGACCGAAAAAAGGTGGGGGAGTGCAAAAAAAAATAGTGATCTAATGCCTCCAAACCCTTGCATCACCATTGGCAATCATGTACGGAAAAGTTGAGCAAGCTCTTTGTGGCTCGTGCAAAGCTCGTTGGGGCTCCACACTCAAGCGATGAATACAAAATCCCCAACCTCTTTAAGAAGTTGGGGATTTTAACGGTTAAGTTGAGGACTCAAAGGGAATTACGATAGATTTCACGATCGCGCTGCATGGGTTTTCTCAGGCTTCAACCGCGAAAATCGCCTGGTAATCCCCTTTAAAGCGGTGTTCAATACCGCAGGAAATCATTACTTAGTGACACACATAAATCCTCCGCTGACAAACTTAGGTGTTGAGCCTGGTGGACAGTCTTCCTCAGTAATGCTTCCCTCAAGTGGATTCCTTGATGATGGCGGAGTAGATTGCGGAGTAATCGTTGTCGTCGATCGCTCCGGGGAAACGCCCAAGAAGTTTGGTTGAGGAACAGTAGTCCCGTTCCGACCCACCGCAGGCAACTCTAGCAGTGTTGTGGTCGCTTGCCCTGTGCCATCATTGGTCACGGCGTTTTGATCTCCGGGATGCCCATTCGTAATAAACAGTTGTGGATGATCGAACGGGGCACGCTCATAGCGAACGCGATCGTCGGTCAGAGATTCCATGAATAGAACCAAAGACGTTTTCTCTTCCTCGCTGAGGTTGAGGTTGCGGATGCCAATATCGAGATTGTCAATGTTGTTCTCAGCAAAATCCCCGCCTCGATTGTAGAAATCAACGACCTGTCGCAAAGTGAGTTGCCCACCGTTGTGGAAGTAGGGAGCCGTCAACTCAATATTCCGCAATCCAGGCGTTTTGAATGCACCGTCTGCTGTAATGCGCTCATCTGCACCGACGGGTATATTTGGAGTTGCATTTAGTAATGACGGAAAGAGTCCTCGCGCAGCTAGCCGCGATTCTGAAAGGGGATTGCCGAAAGGATCATTGGCGCCCACGCCCAAGTCTTCCCCAGTCGGTCGAACGGCAATATTGTAGAAGGCATTGTCATAGACAGCTTGTCCACCATTTCCCACCCTCATCCGTCTGACCCGTTGATTCTCCACATTTTTGACGGAGGCGTTGGTAGATTCACCTCCACCGTGACAGAAGACACACCCCGCTCTACCTTCAAACAGATCCTTGCCTTGCTTTTGCTGTACAGTCAGCGCGTTGCTGTTTCCCTCCATAAATTGATCGAAGGGTGAATCGTCAGAAATCAAGGTGGACTCGTACAGTTGAATCGCTAATCCGAAAAACAATGAGAAGTTGTAGTCCATCAGTGTAAACTCATCGGTTGCCAACGCTCCCTGCGGCTGCTTGAAAGACCGAGTTCCTATAGCATCAACCTTGATGATTTGCTTCGAGTCCCACCACTCCGGCTTAAACGCATCCTCAACCATTTTTTCGTAACTTTTGTCTTTGAGTCCGGGCTGGGGCCAACGGCTCAAGCTGCCCAGAACGCTGTCTTCGGGATGGACAAGCTGTTGCCCAAGCGGCCGTAGCTGTTTGAGCTTTTTACCTGTCTCTCTAGGCAGCTTTTTGACTTTAATCCGATCGAACTTCTGCCCGATATCAGGTAATACCCGACCCGTTGCGGATTCTTCCACAGAGCTTAGCGGTGGGCCCACTGCCTGCGACGCCAGCGATGAATTCTTCAGGCTAATTTTCACCTGCTGCAGAGGGGATTGCTTTGTGGGTGCTTTCAGGACAAAGGCACCTGGGTCTCTTGACCCAAACGGATTCACACCATTAAATTCGTTTTGGGCGCGTCCGTCCCAAAAGTTGCGGAAGTTATACACAGCGTTAATTGTGCTGGGCGTGTTGCGCTCAGTTACCTGACGCACGTTGGTGCCCTGGACGTTAAAGATTGGATCTGGCTGAACCTCTACCTTATCCACCGCACTACCAGGGACAATATCGATGAATTTTGCCAGACTTACCCCTTGAGAGCCTGCAACATCGTTCGTGTCACCTAGAACTTGCGACAAGCGATTGTTCGGGTCTGCCAGCTTGTGGAACGGAAAGTCCGCTGGCTGCAGCACAGAGTTAGGGCCCTTACCTGCATTAAAGGTAGTGTCTGGATTTGGCTGACCGCTTGCATTTACCTGCAACAGCCCTGGGCTGAGCTGGTTCTTAGCACGATTATCAACTCCAGCGTGAAAGTGGCAACTGGCGCAAGACTGGTTGCCGTTGCTGCCCACCTGCAAATCCCAGAACAGGGCTTTTCCTAAGGCAATTGCAGCCGGTTTGTCTTTGACGAATTCTCCTAAGTTTGGTGGCTCAGGGACTGCTACGGTTTTAAGCGAAGCCAGTGGATTAGGCGGTCTGGGACCGACTTGAGCCGATGCTGTGTGTCCGGCTAAGATGGCAACAGCGACAACTGTAGCGATTGCCATAATGTTGCTTCTTCGCTTAAGCAGCCTTGTTACCAACCGAAAGAGATTAGTTAAATGCGTCCAAATGAAATTTTTCAACATTTTGCTTATTTGTGTGGCTCATAAACTCCTTTGTCCAAAACTGAGTCCTCAAATGCTTGAATAGCATTCTGAGCGTAAACTTTAGATAGTAGCACCGGGAAGCTTTAATTTCTGTAGCGCTGCTTACAGCGTTAATGAAAACGGCACAACCCAAACAATTGCAGTTAATCATACAGGTGGAACCAATGTCTGGGCCTCTGTGAGTTACGGTACTGCTGACGGTAGCGCCACCGCCGGAAGCTATTACACTGCTACGTCGGCTACGTTAAACTTTCTCTCTGGCGAAACTAGCAAAAATTTCACTATTCCTATCACTCAGGACACCTTAGTAGAAGAGAATGAAACTGTCAATCTCTGTTTCACAAATCCCACAAATAATGCTAATTTGGTAAATCAAAATACGGCGATTTTGACGATCGTAGATACAACGCCAACTCCCACACCAACTCCCACACCAACTCCCACACCAACGCCTACAGGTAAGCCCGCACCCGCTCCAAACTGCATTGGCGATCGCATTGAACGACCAAACCTCGATCGACCAAATCCAGTCGATAATATTATCAACTGCAATTCTGGCATCCTAATTGGTACTTCCAAAAATGACGGTTATTTGGGCAGCAACAGTCCCAATATATTTGAGGCCAAAGCAGGTAACGACAACCTAATTGGTGGCAACACCCCAGACATTTTCAAGGGCAATGAAGGCAAAAATTTACTCAACGGAAAGCGTGGCAAGGACTTCCTGATTGGCGGCAAAAGTAACGACCTGGTACTAGGCGGTGGAGGCGACGATATTATCTTCGGAAATAATGGGAACGATTCGATTAACGGTGAAGGTGGCAATTACTTCATTTATGGCAATGAAGGCGCCAACTTTATTGATGGGGGCAAAGGCAACGATATCCTCATCGGCGACCAAGATAACGATGTCATAGTCGGAAGTCAAGGCAATGATTCTATTTTCGGACAATCAGGAAATGACTCCCTGTGCGGCGATGCTGGCAATGATTTACTCGGTGGCAATGAGAATAATGATTTGATAGATGGCCGTGCTGGAAATGATACAATTTATGGGGTGGGAAACAACGACACTATCCTCGGTTGTACTGGCAAGGATTTATTGTTCGGAGATTTAGGAGAGGACAGCTTGATTGGCGGGATTGGTAATGACACGTTTGCGATCGCAAGTAATCTCGGACTTGATATTATTTCCGATTTTATTAAAGGCGAAGATGTGTGAGGATTGTCTCGCGGTTTGACTTTTAATCAATTGGAAATTAGTCAGAGTAATAACAATACTTTGATAAAAGTAAATAGAATTGCGATCGCCTCTTTAATTGGAGTCAACGCTTCGCTAATTGGTGTTAACGATTTCCGAACAGTTTAAGCACAGTAGTAGGGTGCATCTGAGATATTGCACCATTCTCAATAGGCTTTTTATAGGCAGGCTAGGAGGGCCAACCCCACAAGAAAATCTACTCTTTGTGGAACAGGCCCTCCTAGCCTGTTCTTGAGAATGGTGCAAGATTTGCGTCAGCTCAATTCCGGTGGCACTCATACATGATTGTTGACTGTTGGCTGTTGGCGGTACGACCCTCAATCGAAAAACTGACGCGGTGATTGACTGTTAAATGTTGAGTCGATTTTATAATTTTGATGCTACCGGATTTGATATGAGGTGCGTCAGAACCTAGTTTCTCAACTATCGAGAAAATAACGCGAAATAATGACGCACCCTACAACAAATTTTAGCGGTTAAAATCCCATCCTAAACCTCGGATGCCCGCAATTGTCCGCAGGCGGCATCTGCCTCTAAGCCGCGAGAATACCGCACGCTAACTGCAATTTTCTTTTCTTTCAAAACCGACACAAAACTGTTAATTCGATTGGGAGTCGGTCGCTTATATTCAGCTTCCTGAATCGGATTGTAAGGAATCAAATTGACGTGACACTGAAAACCGCGCAAGTGAGTTGCTAACTCGGCTGCGTGTTCCGGCAAGTCATTCACACCTGCTAAAAGCACGTATTCAAAACTTAATCTGCGCCCCGTCGATCGCACATATTCCCGACATTCTGCGATTAACTCACCCAAAGGATAAGGGCGGGCGCTAGGAATTAACTCTTCGCGCAATCTTTGATTGGAAGCGTGGAGGCTGACGGCGAGGGTAACTTGCAGTTGATGTTCGGCTAGTTGGCTGATGCGATTGCGAATTCCTACTGTGGAAATGGTGATATTTCGCTGTCCAATTCCTACGTCTTGATTCAAACACTTGACAGCAGCTACAACATTATCGAAATTCAGCAGGGGTTCGCCCATTCCCATAAATACGATGTGGCTGACTCTGCGACCGAAATCTTGCTGTACTGTCAAGACTTGATCGACGATTTCGTGTTTTTCTAAATTGCGCTTGAAACCGCCTTTTCCGGTAGCGCAAAAGTCGCAGCCCATCGCGCAGCCAACTTGGGCTGAGACGCACACAGTCAGCCGTTTATCGGTGGGAATGCCCACTGTTTCAATGATTTGACCGTCTGCCAATTTTAAGAGATATTTTACGGTGGCGTCTGGTGCGACCGATCGATAGTGAATGGTCGATCGCCCGATCGGAATTTTAGCAACAGTCTCGCGCCACTGTTTCGAGAATACAGAAATATCAGAGAGCGATCGCGCGCCTTTCTCATAAATCCACTGGTACAACTGCTTTCCGCGATAAGCCGGTTGTCCCTGCTGCTGCACCCACTCCGTTAACTCAGCTAAACTCGCCCCCAGCAAGGGCGGAATTTTACCCGACTCAACAGCCAAAGCAGCAGTCTTGCGAGACTGATTCGCACCCTTTGAATTACCAGAAGAGTACACCTGAGAAACGGAAGTAGGAGACATAAGTCATCAGAAAATTTAAAGCCACCCTCTATCTTAAAACTTCTCGACCAAAGCTGCCGTTAATCCTCCTGAAGGTACTTATGCAGAAGGCGGAATCTCGATCGCCCTAAATCCCCCTTAATCAGGGAGACTTTAAGAATAATCCGGTTCCCCCCTTTAAAAAGGGGGGTTAGGGGGCTCTTATTGTGGACTCACAAAGAAAACTCAAAACAGAAATCTGCACAATCAAGAATCCAGTTAATTTTTGGTAAAATTCCCCAAATATTGCGTGTAAATGACCGCAGCCACCTAAAATAAACTCTGGAGTTTGTTAAAGGGTATGCAAATTTGACAGCTTTCCATCACAATTAATGCAACTTTTATGGTGCTAAATATTCTTGCGCTGCCCTTAGCGTTTCAATTTACATCGCCCGGCCCAATTATCTTTCAACTTGGCCCCGTAGCCATCCGCTGGTACGGGCTGTTGATAGCTTCTGCCGTCTTGATTGGGGTGAGTCTGTCCCAATACTTGGCCCAAAAACGCCGCGTCAACCCGGAATTGTTGGGTGATTTGGCAATTTGGCTGGTTCTGGGCGCTATTCCCTGTGCTCGAATTTATTACGTGGCTTTCGAGTGGCAGCAATACGCCCAGAGGCCTGAAGATATTATTGCGATTTGGAAAGGCGGAATTGCCATTCACGGGGCGATTTTGGGCGGCACGATCGCAGCTTTAATTTTTGCGAAAATCCAGCGAGTTTCTTTTTGGCAATTGGCAGATTTAATCGCGCCCTCGGCAATTCTCGGTCAGGCGATCGGACGCTGGGGAAATTTCTTTAACTCGGAAGCTTTTGGCAGTCCTACGGATTTGCCTTGGAAACTCTATATTCCGCCAAACAGCCGCCCGCCCGCCTACGCTAATTTTGAATACTTCCACCCCACATTTCTCTACGAATCTCTGTGGAATTTGACAGTATTTGGGTTGCTTCTGACTTTATTTTTCCGAGATTTGCAGGGCAAAATTCGCTTAAAAACTGGTGCTTTATTTTTGGTTTATATCGCAGCTTACAGTTCCGGTCGAGTCTGGATTGAAGGGTTGCGAACTGATAGTTTGATGTTGGGGCCGGTGCGGACGGCACAAATGGTAAGCTTGACTGGGATTGTTTTAGGCTTGGGTGGGTTAGCTTGGCTTTATTTGCTCGATCGACCTTTGCCCGATGTTGTCTCCCCAAATAGCGCTCGGGCAAATATCACTCATAAATCGCCAGAGGATCAATAAAAAACCCCAGAGAGGTTAGTCTCTAGGGTTCAAAACCAGGGTGCATCTACCATCTCTTACTTCCAACCAAAATAGGTGCATCCGGAAGAGTCCGTAAATTTAGCAAATTTTTTAGCAGCAATGAGTTTGACAGAGATTGAAGCCTTAATTCCAAGGGTATACATTGTAGGTGCAGGCCCGGGAGACCCGGATTTGTTGACTGTTAAGGCTCAAAAATTACTGGCTGCAGCTGATGTCATATTATTTGCGGATTCCTTAGTCCCAGAGCAAATTTTGCAGGGGGTGCGCGCGGATGCTGAAGTGATCCAAACTGCGGATAAGACCCTCGAAGAGATTGTACCTTTGATGGTGGAACGAGTGCGCGGCGGAAAAAGCGTCGTCCGCCTCCATTCGGGCGATCCCTGTCTCTACGGGGCTGTCGGCGAACAAATGCAAGCTTTGGCTTCCGAGGGAATTGCTTTTGAGGTAATCCCGGGAATTAGCGCTTTCCAACTTGCCGCAGCTAAACTTAAAATTGAGTTGACAGTCCCGGGAGTTGTGCAGACAATTATTTTGACGCGAATTAGCGGCAGAACAGAAGTACCGGAACGGGAAGAATTGGCGAGTTTAGCGGCTCATCAAGCGAGTTTGTGTCTGTATTTGAGCGCCCGCCATGTCGAACAAGCTCAAGCTAAATTGATGGAACATTACCCATCGGATTTGCCTGTAGCTATTTGTTATCGGTTGGGCTGGCCGGATGAAAAAATTGTGCTAGTTCCCCTTGACAAAATGGCAGTTGCTACCCGTGAAAATAATTTGATCAGAACGACAATGTATGTAATTAGTCCGGCGTTGGGAAAATCAGCAGAAGGGCGATCGCGCTTGTACCATCCAGAGCACGATCGGCTTTTTAGACCCTCGAAGGAAGAAGGAAGAAGGAAGAGGGAAGAAGGAAGAGGGAAGAAGGAGCAATTATGAAATAACCAATTCCCAATTCCCAATTCTCAATTCCCAATCTAAAATCTAAAATCTAAAATCGCCATGACTGATTTAACTCGCAGACAATTTATCACTGTCACCGCATTAAGCGCCGGATTTGCCTTAGCAGTTCATCCTATTGCGGCTGCCGTTATCAATACGGATGCTGCTGGTTTAATAGCAGGTGAGGTAAAAATTCCGGTAAAAGACGGCTCAATTCCAGCATACAGAGCCATGCCAGCCAGCGGCAGCAATTTTCCAGTAATTTTAGTAATTCAAGAAATCTTCGGAGTTCACGCCCACCTTCAAGATATTTGCCGCCGTTTTGCCAAATTAGGCTATTTAGCGATCGCCCCAGAAATGTTTGCCCGTCAAGGTGATGTTTCTAAACTCACCGAGGTTCAAGAAATTATTAGTAAAGTTGTCTCGAAAGTTCCTGACGCTCAAGTTATGTCCGATTTAGATGCTACCGTAGAGTGGGCACAAAAGTCAGGAAAAGGCAATACTAATAAGTTGGGAATTACAGGATTTTGCTGGGGTGGCAGAATTGTTTGGCTGTACTCTTCCCACAACCCTAAAGTCAAAGCGGGAGTTGCTTGGTACGGGCGCGTGGTGGGCAATTCTACGGATTTAACTCCCAAACAGCCGATCGACATTGCAGCCAGTTTGAAAGTGCCCGTATTGGGGCTTTACGGCGGCAAAGACCAGTCAATTCCCAACGATACAGTCGAGAAAATGCGGGAAGTTCTCAAAACTGGCAGCAGCGGTTCCGAAATTGTGCTTTATCCAGATGCGCCGCACGGTTTTAACGCCGACTATCGCCCCAGTTACCGGGAAAAAGAAGCTGAGGAGGCTTGGAAACGGATGCAAGATTGGTTTAAAAAATATGGAGTTTCATAATAGTTGTGAGTTGTTAATTTTGACTTAAAACAGGTGTCAAGTTTGGGATTGAAAAAGTCAATATTAGCGAATAGCCCTTAAGACAGGTAAGTTTGTGGGCCCAACATTGGTAAACTGGGGGGTGTAGAATTATCGATCGAACAGGTAAGCCCGTGCTAGACGAACAAGCTAAAAAGACCATCTTGCGGAAAATCCCTCACGGATTGTACATCTGCGGTGTCAAAGACGGGGAGGAAGTCAACGGTTTCACCGCTAGCTGGGTGATGCAATCTTCCTTTACCCCTCCCTTAGTTGTCAACTGCGTCAAGCAAGACTCCAAATCCCACGGCATGATCAAAGCCAGCGGTGTCTTTGCTTTGAGTTTCCTAGAAGCAGGGCAAAAAGAGTTAGCCCAGAAATTCTTCAAGCAGCAGCGCCGCGTTGGCAATAAATTTGAGGATGTAGAATTTTATCCCGGCGCGGAAACTGGTTGTCCGATTATCTCGGATTCTCTGGGTTACGTCGAGTGCAAAGTTGTCGGTGCTGTGGAACACGGGGATCACACGGTTTATGTGGGAGAAGTTGTGGCTGCAGGCGTCCACCGAGAAGGCAATCCGTTGCTGCTAGAAAGCACGGGTTGGAATTACGGCGGCTAAAGACTTGGCAGTTGGCAGTTGTTAGTAAAAAAAACTAACACTGAGAAACCCGGTTTCTTTAAAAGTCCGGGTTTCTGAATACTAAACAAATTTTTAAGTTGAATTAGAGCGACCTATTTATTACTTGCGAGAGTTAGGCGTCGCATAACTAATAAAAAATCGGCGATAATTCTGTCAGCGTTGTCTGCAGTTAAAATTGGTACGTGGACGAAAATACATTTACTGGTTATTTGAGAATCGCAAATATGTTTTAAAACCGCATAATATAGGGCTTCGCATACAAATTTTCCGGCTTCGTGACTGATTTCTGTGGCAGCTAAATCAGCGACTAGCGGTTCGAGATTAACTGCTGTTTTCAGAATGTCGCTCTCGCAGCAAGCGCAGGATTCTACGGTTAATTTTTGCCGACTCTCGGCCATGCCGCAGCAGATAATAGTATCGGGTTGGAGTTGGTTGATTTCGGCGATCGCTAAATTAGGTGCTAGCTGAAAATCTACTGGCAGTTTCCTCAAAAAAGTCAGGGAATCAGGCAAATATTTGATTTGGGAAATCTTGGCTAATAAGTCGTCCGAAGAGTTGGATTGCTGATGGGGAAGCCAAGTATCAAATGAGGTTAGGAGGATTTTGGCCGTCATATTTGTGCAATAATACTGATATTGATAATATAAGGCAAGTAAGTCAATGTCTGTCATTGCAGTAGTAGACTATGACATGGGCAATCTGCACTCAGTCTGTAAAGGCTTGGAAAATGTGGGTGCAGTGCCAAAAATTACAGATTCTCCTGCTATAATCGAGCAGGCTGATGCGGTGGTTTTGCCGGGAGTGGGTTCGTTTGACCCGGCAATGCAGAATTTAAGATCGCGCAATTTGATAGAACCGATAAAAAGTGCGATCGCCTCGCGAAAACCTTTTTTAGGCATTTGTTTGGGTATGCAAATTCTGTTGGAAAGTTCCGAAGAAGGTGTAGAACCGGGATTGGGCGTTATTGCGGGAAAAGTGCGCCGATTTCGCTCGGAACCGGGTTTGACCATTCCGCACATGGGATGGAATCAATTGGAACTTACTCAGCAGAATTTGCCGCTGTGGCAAAATTTACCGTCTGATCCTTGGGTTTATTTCGTGCATTCTTATTATGTCGATCCAGTTGATTTGGAAGTGCGATCGGCAATGGTGAGTCACGGCAATCAAAACGTGACGGCGGCTATAGCTAAAGACAATTTGATGGCCGTGCAATTTCACCCGGAAAAGTCTTCGAGTACGGGATTGCAAATGCTGTCAAATTTTGTCAGTCTGGTGAGGGAAAAAGTACCTGCTTAGGTGGCATGAGTCTTGAAAAACCCGGTAGATTGCCGAAACCGGGTTTGACATTTTTAAAAGTCTTCTTCCTTCTTCCTTCTTGCCTCTTCTTTCTTCCTTCTTCCTTCTTCTTTCTTCCTTCTTCCTTCTTCCTGACATCCGTTAAATCCGTTACAGAATCCCTTGCCGAACTTCCTTCTTCCTGACATCCGTTAAATCCGTTACAGAATCCCTTGCCGAACTTCCTTCTTCCTTCTTCCTGACATCCGTTACATCCGTTACAGAATCCGTTGCCGAACTTCCTCCTTCCTTCTTGCTAAATGAGTTTAAGAATCTGTGGCAATCGCCAAATAAAAACCCTGCCGGGACTCGCAACTCGCCCTACACCTTCGCGAGTCAGAGAAGCTTTATTTAATATTTGGCAAGGGACGATCGCAGATTGCAGATGGCTTGACATTTGTACCGGCAGCGGTTCGATGGGTGCAGAAGCTTTGTGTCGGCAAGCCGCGAGTGTCACTGGCATCGAACAGTCGGCGAAAGCTTGTGCGATTATCCGCGAAAACTGGGAGCAAGTAGCAGACTCGTCCCAAACATTCCAAATACTGCGGGGAAACGCGACGGCGAAGTTGGCAACACTAGCGGGGCAGCAGTTCGATCGCATTTACTTCGATCCGCCCTACGCCAGCGACTTGTACGAACCTGTGTTAAACACGATCGCCAGCCAAGAAATGCTAGCACCAAACGGCGAAATCGCGATCGAACACAGCCCGGAGCGATCGGCACAAGCGATTTCCGGCCTAGAAATTTGCCGCCACAAAGTATACGGCAATACAGCATTAACCTTCTATACCCGCAGTTACTGATCGGCTCAAACCGCAGCAGCGTCACTCCTGGAGACAAAAAGAAACTGGGTTTCGTGGCATGGGCGCGCCCCCGGGACTAAAAGTTTTTCCTTTGGGTACAATACAAATTTTTCCGATGAAGTTAAGCTTTGTGCGTAGGTTGTCAGAGCAAGTTGCTTAAGCAATCGACGAAATAAATGGAGTTTAGGCTGAAAATAAAGACTTTCAGTTGTAACATGAACCCAAAGTGTGAGTGTGAATATTCCTAAAGGAGTGAATATGGTTCAGACACCTTCGCGCCCTCGTGGCAGCGAGTTTCCGGCTGTTAACTCGGTACAGCCAGCCAAACTGGATACGATTCTGCTGGGAAATAGCCTCTCCCTGCCAAATACCAAACTCTTCGGCACAGACGGCATTCGCGGGAAAGTTGGAGAATTGCTGAATGCACCCCTAGCCCTGCAAGTGGGCTTCTGGGCTGGACAAGTTTTACGGCAACATTCCCCCAACCAGGGGCCTGTGATTTTGGGGCAAGACAGTAGGAATTCCAGCGATATGCTGGCAATGGCACTGTCAGCGGGTTTGACAGCCGCCGGGTTAGAAGTTTGGAATTTGGGCTTGTGTCCCACTCCCTGCGTTGCTTATCTGGCAAGCGTTTCGGAGTCTGTCGGCGGAGTGATGATTTCGGCTTCTCACAATCCCCCAGAAGACAACGGCATTAAGTTTTTCGGCTCAAACGGCTCGAAGCTGTCGCAGCAGTTGCAGGAACAAATCGAAGCGGGAATCCGGGGAACAAAGGTTCCAATTGCTAGCTTGGGTTGGGGACACCACTACCATCGATCTGAGTTGGTTAAAGATTATGCCACTTCGCTCTGTGATTCGCTGCAACAGATGAATTTGGAGGGAATGCGGATAGTTTTGGATTTGGCTTGGGGGGCGGCCGCGGGTTTGGGGCCGGCGGTGTTCGCGCAAATGGGGGCGGATGTGATCTGTTTGCACGACTCTCCGGATGGCGATCGCATTAATGTTAACTGCGGTTCTACTCATCTCGACAGTTTGCAAGCGGCAGTTTTGGAACACAATGCCGATTTGGGATTTGCTTTTGACGGCGATGCCGATCGAGTTTTGTGTGTTGACAACCAAGGTCGAACGATTGACGGCGATTACATTCTTTATCTGTGGGGCCGACAGTTGCGCGACTCCCAACAGTTACCATCCAATTTAATTATTTCTACTGTAATGGCTAACCTCGGCTTCGAGCGAGCTTGGGAAGAATTGGGGGGCAAACTAACTAGAACCGACGTGGGAGATCAGTACGTTCACGCTGAAATGCAGCGCACTGGTGCGATGTTGGGCGGCGAACAGTCTGGACATATTCTTTGTCCGCATTACGGTGTCAGCGGCGACGGTTTGCTGACAGCTTTGCATTTGGCTTCGCTGGTGCGCCAGTCCGGGCAATCTTTGGCACAATTGGTAAGTGGCAGTTTCCAAACTTATCCGCAGTTGCTGCGAAATATTCGGGTGGACGATCGCGAAAAACGCCTGAAATGGCAGGAGTGCGAGGCAATGCAAAAGGCGATCGAACGTGCTACAACAGCAATGGGCGAACAGGGACGGGTTTTGGTGCGCGCTTCTGGCACTGAACCCCTAATCCGAGTTATGGTGGAAGCCGCCAGCGCCGAATTGGCTAATTTCTGGACTGAAAATTTAGTTTTAGCGGTTCAGCAACACATAGCTATCTGATGGAAATGGGGAATTAATCTGAAGGAAGAAGGAAGAAGGAAGAAGGAAGAAGGAAGAAGGAAGAAGGAAGAAGCCTCTAGATAAATATAGGGGCTATTGAAACCAATTTCTCATTCTTTATTCCCTCTTGCTTATTCCCTCTGTCCTAAATAACTAAATCCTTCTTTCTTCATTTCCCCATTTCTGATTGTATGAACACCAAATCAATTCAAAATGGGCGGCTGCATCGAATTTCGTTAAAATTTTTAATTGTCGTCATATTAATAACGGGGATATGGTTTCGCTTTACTAATCTGGATCGCAAAGTCTACTCGTTCGACGAATCTATCACCTCACTGCGAATTTCTGGCTACACCTGGACGGAAATGGTGCAGCAAGATTTTCAAGGGAAAACAATTAGCGTTGCAGATTTGCAGCGGAAATACCAGCAGATAAATCGCGAAAAAACTTGGTGGGATACTGTTAAAGGTTTAGCTACAGAAGAACCCCAACTATCGCCGTTGTATTTTATTTTAGCCAGGTTTTGGGTGTACTTGTTCGGCCCGCAAGTAGGCACTGTCAGAAGTCTTTCAGCTTTGATTAGTTTGTTAGTTTTTCCCAGCATTTATTGGCTGTGCTGGGAATTATTTCGCTCTGCGTCTGTGGGATGGATGGCTGTTACAATCGTTGCTGTTTCACCTTTTCACGTCTTGTACGCGCAAGAGGCAAGACCCTACATGATGTTTGCAGTCCTCGTCTTGCTGTCGAATGCAATTCTGCTGCGGGCGTTAGCGAAGCCCTCGAAGAGGATCGCCCTACCAAATTCTCCCGCCACATCTAAATTGAGCAAGGCTGTTTGGTTTATTTATGCGCTCGCCCTGACTTTAGGACTGTATTGTAGTTTATTATTTTTTTTAGTAATATTGGCCCACGGCATTTATGTAATTCTCAAGGAGAATTGCCGTTTTGGCAAGACATTAATTACTTATTTAGTAACTAACTGCCGCGATAGCACTAATTCTTTTTGCTCCTTGGATTTGGGTCTTACTGGAGAACGCGCCCAAAATCGAAGCAACAGTAGGCTTACCCCGCCTTTCCCTGTCTTTCATATCTTCACTTAAACCTTTAATTTTCATTACCTGCCGAATGTTTATCGACACGCATTGGGCGGGCGGAATCATCAAATTGGGTTCGAGCAGTATGACTACCAATTTAATCCGACTGATTGTAGTGGCCGTATTGCTGTTAGCGATCGCACATTCAATATACTCGCTCTGTCGCTC
Source organism: Microcoleus sp. MON2_D5 (assembly GCF_036701905.1). Lineage (NCBI taxonomy): Bacteria > Bacillati > Cyanobacteriota > Cyanophyceae > Oscillatoriales > Microcoleaceae > Microcoleus > Microcoleus sp. MON2_D5. The sequence continues at coordinate 3,452 of NZ_JAUBRM010000086.1, read as the reverse complement.
TACTCCCAAACGAGTTTGGCTGTTTGTATTGACAGCGATCGGAATTACAGCGATAGTATTGATAGCAGTGCGAGGAGTTGCCGATCGCTATCTAGTTCCCTATATTTTAGCAATCCAGATAGCTGTTGCCTATCTATTCACCGCTAAAATTGCAGTCGCCACCAATCCCCGCCAACAAAAACTGTGGCAGCTCGGTTTAATAACACTAATATCGAGTGAAATAGTTTCTTGTGCCGTCAGCTCACAGTCACAACTTTGGTGGAACAAATATCCTTCTAGCACTAAATACAATCCCCAAGTAGCCGCGATTGTCAATCAATCCCAAAAACCTTTAGTAATCACTCACGGAGGCAACAACATCACAGGAAAAATACTGTCTGTCAGCTATCTCCTGAAGCCGCAAGTACAGCTTTTGCTGGCAGTTAAACCCCACCAAGTAAAAATTCCTGATGGTTTTAGCGATGTATTTCTCTACCGAGCTACAGAAGCATTGCAAATTGAACTAGAAAAAGTGCAAAAATATAAAATCACACCAATTTACAAACCCGGCGATGTCTGGCTTTGGCGTGTAGAGAAATAATGAAAGTGGCAACTGCAAATGATGATTTCTGTTGTGATACCTACCTACAACCGCGAGCAACCTCTGCGAGAGACATTGGCTGATGCAATTCTGCAAAATTACCCGAATTTTGAAGTGCTGGTAATTGATCAAACTCGCACCCACGACTCGGAAACTCAAGTTTATTTAGAGGAATTGGCAAATGCTGGCAAAATTAGGTGGTTTCGGGTAGATTGGGCGAGTTTGCCGGGAGCTCGAAATTATGCAGTGCGCCGCGCAGTTGGAGAGATTATTTTATTTATTGATGATGATGTACAGTTGCCAGAGGGTTTTTTGGCGGCTCACGTTGACAACTATTTAGAAAAACCCGATGTGGGATGTGTGGCGGGCCGGGTTTTTGACAGAATGAAACTGGATAATTCTGGAGGGGATTTGGCGATCGAATATTTGCCCTCAGAAGCGATGGATGCGGGCATTGCCTGGTATTTTATCGATTTGGTGCATACAGTCAAACCGCAGCAGGTGCTCTCGGCGAGAGGCTGCAATATGTCATTTCGCCGACAGGTTTTTGCCGAATGGGGGCTGAGGTTTGACGAGCGGTTTGCAGGGAGTGCGGTGCGGGAGGAGTCGGATTTTTGTTTGAGATTGCGATCGACGGGCATGAAAATTTGGTACGATCCCAATGCCTGTTTAGTTCACTTGGGGGAAGACAGCGGCGGGTGTCACGATGTCAGCACGCGATCGATCGAATATCAAATCACATTTTATCACAATCACTTTCTAATGGGATTGAAAAATTTAACAGCTTTTCAATGCCTGCGATTTTTTGCCAAACTCTTTGACTGCCACGTTTTGGGAAATCCGCCTTGTTATAAAAGCCACTCGCCCATTAAAATTATAACTAGATTTGCTTTTTATATCTTGGGTTTTCTCAGTGCTATAAATACAGTAATTCAATCTCTGTGGAATGATGGACAAATTTACAGCCATCAAGACAACATTAACGCTCAATAATTCCCTATTCCTTCCCCCTTCCCCTAAATGAGAATTCTCGTTGCCAGTCACACCTATATTGTGGACATTAACCGGGAAAAATTCAAGATATTAGCCAACCTAGAACCCGATATTGAAGTAACAGTTGTAGTGCCGCAGCGTTGGAAACCCGGAGGCGTTCAAAATAAAATTATAGAAACGGAATTTTATCAAAATGGTTCCTTTAAAGTAATCCCTGTCTCCAACTTTAGTCAAAACAATCAAGGAGTGCTAAGCTTTGGTTTTGATTTAATTAAAGTTTTGCAAGACTTTAGACCCCAGATCATCCAAGTTGAACAAGGTTCAAAATCCCTTGCTTGCGCTCAATTAATTTTATTAAATAAACTGCTCAAATTAAAAGCCAAAAATATACTATTTACTTGGTGGAATCTGCCTTATCAATTGAATTGGCCTGTTTCAGTCTTAGAAAATTACAATCTTCAGCACACCGACGGAATTATTGCAGGCAACTTAGATGGGGCTAAAATTTTGCGGCAGCGGGGCTATCAAGGTGCGGTAAAAGTAATGCCACAACTCGGAGTAGATGAAACTTTGTTTCGCCGCACTGGTAAAGACGCTGATTTCTCGCGGAGGTTCGGCATTGAGCCGACCGATTTTGTGGTAGGATTTGTAGGGCGATTTGTAGAAGAAAAAGGACTGTTGACTTTAGCTGAAGCTTTGGCAGGGTTGAAAAAAATCCCTTGGAAGTGGCTGTTAGTAGGACAAGGAAAATTGCGGACGCGCCTCGCCGAAAAATGTATTGAATGGGGAATCAGCGACCGAATAATCTGGGTAGAAAGCGTTTCCCACGAAGAGATTCCCCCCTACATTAACTTAATGAACTGTTTGGTATTGCCCTCGCAAACCAGCTATAAATTCAAAACTTTGACCACTGTGGGCTGGAAAGAACAATTCGGTCACGTTTTAATTGAAGCGATGGCCTGTAAAATTCCGGTTATCGGTTCCGACTGCGGGGAAATTCCCCATGTCATCGGCGATGCGGGGTTAGTATTCCCGGAGGGAAATGCAGGGGTTTTGCGCGAGTGTTTGCAGCAATTGATGCAGCGGCGGCAGTTGGCTGCTGATTTGGGCGATCGGGGTTATCAGAGAGCGATGAGCAATTATACCAATCAAGCTTTAGCTGAGCAGTTGTTGGAATTTTACAAAGAATTGTTGTAACTTTTAGCAGTATAATGCAAGTGTTAAATAAAAGCTGTAGTAAATGTCTATTCCTTCCGACCTACGCTCTTTGGTTGACGAACTCTACCAGGTACTACACGAGACCGAACGCCAAGCCACCCAGGGACTTTTTGCACTTAGAAGAGCAATGTCTCTTTTTCCAGAAAATGAAATACTGATGCAATACTTTTCCTCGATCAGTAATTTTCAATTCTGCGTATCAGGTGTTCGCTTACAAGCAGAGCACATGGTGGGCAATGTATTGATGGCTAGTGTGCCCGATGAAGATGTTCAAAAAGCAGGAGATTATTTAGCAGCATTGCTACGTATGGCTCCTGAAGCGAGAATTATGATAGACCAAGTAATTGAGAGATTAGAAGCATTACCATGAAACAATTACCAGATGAAAGCCAACTCCTGGAAATCCTTGAAATTGTGAAAGCTGCGGAAGCCAAAGCCAGTGAAATGTATGAATTTTCCAAGACAATGGCTCACAATACCCAAATTACAGCGACAAAGAGAGAGGAAGCGGAACAGCTAGACGGGCAGCCTTTTCCAGATAATTAAATTTGTCATGGGAGAGGTTGATATTTTGATTGAAAGAACGGTGTTGCTTAATCAGGGTATGAATGGAAAATTTCGGAATTGCTATAAGCCCTCGAAGGGTGAGTTTTGTAACATC
>NZ_JAUBRM010000085.1:0-27714 GCF_036701905.1 Microcoleus sp. MON2_D5 | reverse complement strand
ATTGGAGCTAGAAGTCATAGCCATCGATGGCAAAACAATGAAACAATCTTATGACCGGAATCAAAGCCAAAAACCGTTACATATAGTCAGTGCATGGTCGGCGTCCCATCAATTAGTTTTAGGACAAAAAAAAGTCAATAAGAAATCAAACGAAGTGACAGCAATTCCGGCTTTGTTAGAGCTGCTAGAAATTGAAAAAAGCATAATAACCATCGATTCTATGGGATGTCAGAAAGAAATAGCAGCGCTCATAATTAAGAAGAAAGGAGATTATCTTTTAGCGCTAAAGGGAAATCAAAAACTCATTCATAAAGACGTAAAAAACTGGTTTGAATTAGCTCGTAAAGAAGAGTTTGCTGGCAGAGAGCATAGCTATTATCAACAAATAGAAGGAGGGCATCATCGAGTTGAAAAAAGACAAATTTGGACGGTGGCAGTCTCGGAGTTGCCACCTCTTCATAATCAATCATTATGGACTGGATTAAAAACGGTTGTGATGGTCGTCAGTGAAAGACGTTTGTGGAATAAAACTTCCACAGAAGTTCGGTTTTATTTAAGTAGTTTAGCCAGTAATGCCGAGAATATTGCTCAAGCAATTCGCAGTCATTGGGGTATTGAAAATAGCTTAGATTGGACATTGGATGTTACTTTTTCTGAAGACAAGAGTCGCATTCGTAAAGATCATTCTCCTGAAAATTTTGCTCTTATACGTCGTTTAGCTGTCAATTTACTGAAACAGGAAAAAGAATTTAAAGGAAGTTTAAAAATGAAGCGATATCTGGCGGGAATGGATAATAATTATTTAGTTCAAATTTTAGACTCGGCCAGCTAACGCTCGAAAACTAAAACGGATTCCCGATCTAAATTGATTCAGCTTTGAGAATTCAGAAGTTCTTAAAGCTCGATTTTAAATGGGTTAATTGCATTATATTTAAGAGTGTTAAGAATGGTTTTTTCTGAAAAAACCTAACGCAAAAATAGGATTTTCTGTCAACTTAATTTAGATGCGTTTACCCTGGAGAGATATTTGACTTGAAGTTAGAAGTCGCCACGCCGTAATTCATGGATTAGAAGTTAGAGGAGAAAGAGGAAACTACCGTACACAATCTGTTAAATTTCACTTTAATCACGCTACTTAATATTTAGTTACATAAAGATTATTTTTCCGGCCTACCTACTTAAGCTACAGCTTATTAGTCTACCGAACCGCAGGCTGGCTTATTTGCATCTACCTACTTATTTATTCGGTGATTTATTCCCTCGCGAGTGGAGCCATACTTTTTTATTAAGAATAAAATATCACATGAAGTATCCAGAAACCTGGTTTCTTAAGGTCAGTGCCTCCTGGAAGCTCCGAAAGCGGCAACGAGAAACCGGGTTTCTTAGGCAAGGTAAAAGCATCCTAAGTTACAAAAATTATCACATTAAATATCAATGCGGTACTCTCAAATCCGCCGCGAGTTAAGGTAGACTGAATTGTCAGTGCGTGAATTATTCACAGGTTAGCATCTATGCAGCTCAAACATCTGAATCAGCCTTCACAAGAACTCTCTACCTCTTGCGAGCATAACATCAAAGAGACCCAGCCACCAAAGCCCAATTATTTCGCTCACATAGCCCGTTCCTTGGGCAACCTCAGTATTCATGACAAAATCTGCCGTGGGTACGCACTGGCTCTTTGTGTTGCGATTGGGGGAACGACTGTCGGGATGTTGGTGGGCACTCATTACTATCGCAGAATTAACAATCAAGTACACCTCGATCGAGAAACTCAGCTTTTACATAAGTTGCAGGTGGCTTTAGTGCGAACGCAAAACAGCCAAGAGTGGCTGATTTACGGCATCGACAAGCCCCAAATATTTGACAGCAAATACCAACAGCTACAAAAGAATATTTACAGCTTAAAAGAGTTACTATCTGAAGTTAAGAAACCTAAATACCTGAAACAAATAAAAGGGATAAGTAAATTTAGAAATACTTGCGATTCGTTACTGTCTAATTATATTTATCAACTAGAAATAGTTAATAAAAAAATTAGTCAGTTGCCCAATAACCCCGCTCAACAAAGCGTAAAACGTAAGTTGTTATCGAATGTCGCTCGAAATAAAACAGGGTTGCAACTAGATACGGCTGTCAATGATATAGCAGCAATTATCGATCGCGCCCAAGAGCAAGAAGATGCAGGGCGGGAGGATCTGCTGCGAGCCCAGGCGCTGCGGGTGCAAATAATTTTGGGTAGCATGGCACTGTCGATCGTCGTAGCAGCAGTGCTGGCGGGCTTCACCAGTCGGGCGATCGCCAAACCCCTCGCCGCTGTAACTAAAATTGCTCAGCGAGTCACTGAAGAATCTAATTTTCAGTTGCAAGTACCAGTTACCAGCACCGATGAAGTGGGAGTATTAGCAGCTTCGCTGAATCAACTGATTCAGAAAGTAAATCAGTTGCTACAAGAATTGAAATCTGAACAACAAACCCAGATACTTCAAAATGAGAAAATGGCAACTTTGGGGCGGATGTTAGCCGGTGTTGCTCACGAAGTTAACAACCCAATCAATTTTATCTATGCCAATATCGACCCAGCCCGAAATTATGTTGAAGATATTTTAGATTTGCTCAAAACTTACGAAACAGAAATTGCCAACCCGCCTGCTGCAGTGCTGGCGAAAGGCGAAGAAATAGACATCGATTTTCTCAAAGAAGATTTGATCAAAATATTTGACTCGATGCAAGTAGGCGCTGAAAGAGCCAAAGCTATTATCTTAAGTTTGAAAGATTTTTCTCGCCTCGATGAGGCTGCCCCTCATCCCGTCGATTTGCACGCCTGCATAGACAGCAGTTTGCTCATTCTCAACAGCCGCATCAAACAGGGCATTGAAGTGGTATGCAATTACGGGAATATTCCGCCTGTTGAAGGCTATATGGGTTTGCTTTACCAGGTATTTGTGAATCTTCTGAACAATGCACTAGATGCTGTGGAAGAGAAAGCAAAAATTGAGAAAACCAGCTCTGAGGAGGCGAAAAAACAATCGGCTTCGGACTCAAGCAAACAAGGAACACCGAGTTTTTCGCCGAGAATTGTGATTGCTACAGAATACTTGGACGACGACTCCGTGCTAGTGCGAATTTCTGATAACGGTATGGGAATAGCGCCCGAGAGTCAACAAAAAATGTTTGAAACATTCTTTACTACTAAACCGAGAGGTGTAGGTACTGGTTTGGGATTGGCAATTGGTCGCGAAATTATTGTTAAGAAACACGGGGGGACGATTAACTTTTGGTCGGAGGTGGGAACGGGGACGGAATTTTCGATCGCCCTGCCGATTAAGCATGAGGATTCAAGGCCAAATCCGCTCTTACCACCTCCAATTGCTCGGGAATCAAATTCCATAGGCAACGAGAAAGTGCCAACCAAGGCCGAAAAAAGAGGAACTGTAAAAACTTAAAAATCATCCGTTTTTATCCCTGTTGGGAAAAAGAATGCAACTGCAAGCAAGCTCCCCAATCTGTAAGGATTCAGGTCAGGTGAAAAGCAGTAAAATCTATACGGTGTAACCATTCGAGCGAATAATCATCAAATATCCATTCTTATTAATAAACCATGAAAGCTTTGATTCTCGTACCTATTGAGAATTAAGCTGTTGATTTAGCGAAGAATTGAATTCTAGAAGTCTTTCTGTGACTACGTTTCAGATACCTGAATCCTTACCCCAATCTGATGTCATAATTCATTCCATCTCTAAAATCTAAAATCTAAAATCTAAAATTGTATGAGATTGCTTACTGACTGGCTCTCGCTACCCCACTGGGTGAGTGATAATACCAAAATAAAAACTATTTTCCATAATCTTGAAAAACAGGATTTGCTATAATTTAAAGTTGAGCAATCACTGTACGGAGCGAAAATTATGGGACTATTTGACCAAATTTTGAGCGCGATCGACAATCCCAACCAACAAGCAAGCCCCAATCAGTTGGGCAACATTCTCGGTGCGGTAGAGCAGTTGAGCGGCAACCAGGGCATCGATGCGGGTACGACTCAGCTAGCAATGTCGGTTTTGGGCGGACACGTGCGATCGGCATTGCAAAACGTGCGATCGCAGTCGGGAGACGCACAAGCTCAACAACTTGTCAACCAATTTAGCGGTACAAATCCCAATTCCCAAGCGGTACAGAGTTTGTTCGGAGCCGGCCAACTGACGCAAATAATAGCCGATATCGCCCAAAGAACCGGTTTAAATAACGCCACAGTGCAAGCGATGATACCTGTTTTGGTGCCGCTGGTACTGAATTTGCTACAAACCGGCGGCAACGCCCAAAATCCAGCCCAGGGCGGAAATCCCGTTTTGAATACGTTTTTAGATGGAGATGGAGACGGCGATGTAGATATTACTGACGCCATGTCGATGGCTAGCCGCTTTTTGAATCAGCGCCGTTAATTTGGGATTTTTGTAACTGCAGATATCAGCGGATGGACACAGATGAACGCAGATAGGATTTTATCTGCGTTTATCTGCCTTCATCTGCGGTTAAAAAATTTCCAACTTTAACCCAAACCCAAATCAGTCACAGCACCGACACTGCTAGAAGAAACCAACTTAGCGTATTTAGCCAAAACGCCCCTAGTATAGCGAGGTTTAGGAGGCTGCCAAAGAGCCCGCCGCTGCTCCAATTCTGCATCAGAAACATTGAGCTGCAACAAGCGATTTTGAGCATCAATCGTAATTGAATCGCCCTCTTGTACCAAAGCAATTGTCCCGCCAACTTGCGCTTCGGGTGCCACGTGCCCGACAACCATGCCGTAAGTTCCGCCAGAGAAGCGGCCGTCAGTAATTAACCCTACAGAATCCCCCAAACCAGCGCCAATAATTGCCGAAGTTGGTGCTAACATTTCGCGCATTCCCGGCCCGCCTTTGGGCCCTTCGTAGCGGACGACAATCACATCTCCGGCTTGAATTTTGCCCGCTAAAATTGCCTCCAAACAATTTTCTTCAGATTCAAATACCCGCGCTGGGCCAGTAATTTGCGCTTTTTTAACGCCAGTAATTTTAGCAACTGCTCCTTCTGTTGCCAGATTTCCCCTGAGAATTGCTAAATGTCCTTGAGCGTAAATCGGGTTGTTCCAAGGGCGGATGACATCTTGGTCGGTGCGGGGTTCGGCTGGAATATCTGCTAACACTTCCGCAAGAGTTTGACCCGTAATAGTCAGCGCGTCTCCGTGCAGCAAACCCTGTTCTAGCAGGATTTTCATTACTTGGGGAATGCCGCCGGCTTTGTGCAAATCGGTTGCTACGTATTTGCCGCTGGGTTTGAGGTCGCACAGCACGGGCACTTTTGCTCGAATAGTTTCAAAATCGTCGAGGGACAACTCAACGCCGATCGCATTGGAAATGGCTAATAAATGCAGCACAGCATTGGTTGAACCGCCGACTGCCATGATTACCGCGATCGCATTTTCAAAGGCCTTGCGAGTCAAAATTTGGCTCGGTAACAACTGTTTGCGGATCGCTTCCACGACAACTTTTGCAGATTCGGCAGCGCTGTCAGCTTTTTCGGCATCCTCAGCAGCCATTGTCGAAGAATAAGGCAAACTCATGCCCATCGCTTCAAAAGCACTCGACATCGTATTTGCTGTGAACATTCCGCCGCAAGAACCCGCACCCGGACAAGCATTCTGTTCCACTGCATTGAGTTCTGTTTGGTCAATTTTGCCCGCGCTGAATTGACCGACTGCTTCAAAAGCGCTGACAACGGTTAAATCCTTTCCGTTGTGGTGTCCTGGCTTGATCGTGCCGCCGTAAACAAAAATAGCAGGAATGTTCATGCGGGCGATCGCAATCATCGCCCCCGGCATATTCTTATCGCAACCGCCGACAGCCAGCACCCCGTCCATACTTTGGCCGTTGCAAACAGTTTCGATGGAATCAGCAATTACATCTCTCGACACCAGAGAATATTTCATCCCTTGAGTTCCCATCGAGATCCCGTCGCTGATAGTAATCGTACCGAACATCTGCGGCATCGCCCCAGCTTCCCTTGCACCCGCAGTGGCCCGCAAAGCGAGCTCGTTCAATCCCATATTGCAGGGCGTAATCGTGCTGTACCCGTTGGCAATCCCCACAATCGGCTTAGTGAAATCGCCGTCACCAAAACCGACTGCCCGCAGCATTGCTCGGTTGGGCGCGCGCTGCACGCCCCCAGTCACAGCTTGGCTTCTCAAATTTTCAGGCATTTTAAAATTTCCTTTGTCTGTTGACAGTTGACCGTTGACAGTTGACAGTTGACCGTTGTCAGTTGTCAACTGCCAGCTCGCCCAAAAACGAATACAAGTTTCCGATAATCGTCGTGGTGAGCCCATAATTTTAGACCAAAGTTCCGGCTCCCAGATGAATCTGTGGAGCAAATCTAAAATCTAAAATCTAAAATCGACTGACTCAGTGCCGAGCGCTGAGAGTTTTACCCTATTGTTGATTTTCTCAGAAGCTTTGATATTTGTCAGACCTTTTAGGAGGCAGTGGCACAGCAGTGCCCGGAAAGCCGTGCAAAGATTCTACAGATACTACAGCGTGCAGAGTGAATACCGTGGTTATCTGGGATGATGTGGTAACACCCATCACTCTAACGTTTAAAAAAATTGCGAGGCGAATGACATGGAGGCCGATCGAATTCTGAGGCAATATGCGGCCGGAGAAAGAAATTTTCGAGAGATTAATCTCGTCGGGGCCGACTTAAAAGGGGTAAACCTCAGCGAGGCTAACTTTACCAGATCGAATTTCCAAGACGCAAACCTCAAAGGCGCTAACCTGACGGGAGCGAACTTGCGCGAGGTGAAATTGGCAGGGGTGGACTTGACGGAAGCCAACCTCAGCGAAGCAAATCTCATCGGTACCGATTTGAGCCGCGCCAATCTCAGCGGGGCTAACCTGATGGGAGCCAACCTGCGCGGATCAATGGCGAGAGAAGTCAATATGACCAAGGCTAATTTGACGGAAGCTAATTTGACCGAAGCCAACTTTACCGAAGCGAATTTGTTTGCGGCCAACTTAACCGACGCTAGCATGATTCGCATTAATTTGATGAAGGCAAATTTGAGTTGGTCAACTCTCAAAGCGGTAAACCTGACAAATGCCATTCTTAGCCAGTCGCTTTTAGAAAGAGCTAACCTCAATCAGGCAATTCTCAGCGGGGCGATGCTCAGCGGGGCTAACCTGACTGGTGCAGACTTGCGCCAAGTAACGATGGTGGGAGCTAATCTGAGCGAAGCTAATCTGAGCAATGCTAATTTGAGAGTTGCTAATGTGAGTTGGTCAACGCTAGCAAAAGCTAATTTGAGCGGTGCTAATTTGTACCGTGCCAAGCTGTGCTGGTCTAATTTTAGCGGGGCTGTTTTGTTGGAAGCGGTTTTGATTGACGCTAATCTCAATCGAACTAACTTCCGCGATGCAGATTTGAGGCGGGCAATTATGCCGGACGGCACGACTAATGATTCTTAAAATTTGATTGTTAACTGTTAACTGTTGACTGTTGACTGTTAACTGTTGACTGTTAACTGTTAACTGTTGATTAATAACTAATGACTATCACTGAATTATTGATTCTCGGTGCGGCAGGAATTTTTGCCGGAATTCTAGCTGGATTTTTGGGTATCGGCGGCGGTACGGTGCTCGTGCCTTTGTTGGTTGCTCTCAAGTACGCCCCGGTACAAGCGGTTGCTACTAGCGGTTTGTCGATCGTCATTACAGCTATTTCTGGCAGTATCCAGAATTGGCGCATGGGCTACCTCAGCTTGAGCCAAGTCGCAGGCATCGGATTTCCAGCCGTCATTACCGCACAAATCGGTGCTTATTTGGCGGGGATATTTCCGCCTTACTTGCTGTTACTTACTTTTGGGTTGTTGCTGTGGCTGAATATTTATTTGATTGAAGTTCGCAAGCATCTGACAGCTAAGAAGAAAGCGGAAGCAGAACAAGAGGAACTAAGAGGAGAAGCGGGACAAGGAGACAAGGCTCAATTACCAATTACCAATCACGAATTACCCAAAAATTCTAATATTTTATTCAATCCAACTTTTGCTAAAATTGCTACCGGCAGTGCTGCGGGTTTATTAGCCGGTTTGTTCGGCGTAGGCGGCGGCGTGATTATGGTTCCCCTGCAAATTTTGCTGTTAGGAGAAAGCATTAAAACCGCAATTCAAACCAGCTTAGGTGTCATCGTCATCACGGCAATTTCGGCGACGGCGGGACACGCGGCGCGCGGCAATGTTTTGTGGGTTGTGGGGTTGATTCTGGGGGGCGGCGGTTTGTTGGGCGCGCAGGTGAGCACGCGGTTTTTGCCGAGATTGCCCGATCGCATTGTTAGTTTAGCTTTTCGATCGCTCTTGGCAATCTTATCGATTTATGTTTTCTGGCAAGCTTGGCAAAAATTTAGTAACGGGTAATTGGTAATTGGTAAGGTGCGCGGCAGAAGAGCCCCCTACAAAAAAATCCCGGAAGGTACCCGCGCAGCACCCTACGAAAAACGAATAAGTAAGACTAATTTGCTGATAGTTTCTTCACGGCACGAGTCAGACGCTGCAAATAAGGCTTGACAATTTCTTGATTTTGCCTCTGCAACTCGGAAACTTGCTGCTGCAAATGCTGAATCTCGGTTTGCAACATCCCTGTGTCTATTGTGGGTCGATCGAGCAAATCCTGCAATTGCTTCAGAGAACCTTGGATTTGATCCAAGTCTACTTCGTTCGATCGCTCCTGTAACTGAGCCGTAATAGTTTTAACTTCAGTTAACTTTTCGCCCATCAATAAAAATCGGACGTTGACATTTTCCCAATCATGCTCTCTCAGGGCGCTATTTTCCAAAAGGCGGACTTTCTGCTGCAAATCCGACAGTTGCGTGTTGAAATCCTCAGAATCTGCCGGAAGCGCCTGCGCTTGGCGTTCGAGGGAGGCTACGGCAGCTTGTACCTCGGCGATGACGCCGGATTCCAAGCCGAGGAGTTTCTGCTGCAAGTCGGAGACGGCGGTGTAGAGTTCTGCAGGTTCTCCAGGTAGTATCTGAACTTGCTGCGATCGAGGTTCTACTGCGGCCTGTACGTCCGCGATGGCAGAATTTGCCTTTTGTTGCATTTGTTGCTCGAAACGCTGGCGATTGGCGAGATTCAGCGAGAGTGCTGCGGTTAAGGGGGCGGCAGCGTAGAGAATTTGGCCCGACAATACAGCAGTAATCGTGCCAATTGCTGAACCAGCCACAGAGGCGTATTCTGCCAATTCTAGCCAGTCCGGCTGGTTCGGGGCACTTCTCAAAGCTGGGAATGATGCTTTTTCAATCTTCTGCATAGCCTTTTAGTCGTAGTCGGATAGATGGCGATAGGGACATGATAAAAGCGATCGGCAAATAAATCAGGGCTATTTGTCAAAATTTCCGGATTGTGGTATTCTCATTGACCGAAAGCATCCAGCATACAAGCCCCCGGATTCATCCGTGGAGAAATAAAAAACCTGTATCCGACAAATAAGGCCCCGAATTTATCCGTGGGGTCAATGCTTCAATTCTTTAATCTAAAATCTAAAATCTAAAATCGATTGACCTCCTGCCGAATACCTTCTGACTTCAAAACGGTCAGTCTCAGGTAAAATTCAGGATTAAGTCGATCGCTTAAGAGTTAACCATTAACCGCCGTCTGTCAGGAGTCTACAGAAAATGGGTCTCAAGATTATTGAAAGCTACGATAGCAGTTTTGTCCTCGAACCCGATGCTAAAACGGCACTGTTCGGTTTATTAACCGGTGAAAGCTTTGTCCAACAAGTAGCGCTACAATTGCAATGCTCGCGCCTTGAGTTTGCCGAGTTACTTTTTCAGCCAGTCCCTTACAGCAGCGAGACGCCGAAGGGAATGCCTGCGGAATTTGAAAAGTATCATCAATCGAGCGATTTTGCGATCGTCAACGTCCCGCCTAATTTCATGTTCCAAGCCAAAATATTTAAACCCAGCCGCCTCTGTGCCGTTTATCGAGTTTTTAAGAGTTAGGTAAAGGCTGGTTAATCTGTGGTTAAATCTAAAATCTAAAATCTAAAATCTAAAATCGGATGACAGAAGACATTCAATCTCTCGCCAGCTTAGAATTCATTCCATACATAGACTCCGAGGGGAAATTGCCCGATTTTGTTCAGGGAAAAATCGGCGTTTACGCGATTTTTGACAGCGAGAAAGTCCTGCAATTTGTCGGCTATTCTCGGGACATTTACCTCAGCCTCAAACAGCATTTGGTACGCCAAACCCAATATTGCTACTGGCTGAAAGTCCAAACTATTGACAAGCCCAGCCGCACTATCCTAGAAAGCATTAGAGAAAGTTGGATTGCCGAAAACGGTTCCCAACCTCAGGGTAACGGTGCCGATGCTGCCAAGTGGAACGATCCCATCGACACCAAAACTGTGATGACTACCGAAGAAGTAGCAAATTATGAAGGTATCTTTGCCGATGAAATTGCCAAAGATAAATTGTTGAAAAATGTAGCGCGGCGCGTGGAAAATGAAATTTTCTCGCTGTTGAAAGCTCGCGGCGTAACTGAAGAAATCCGGTTTAATCCCAAGCTAAAAACTAGCGGATTGCTGGATTTAAAGTAAATACCGCTCACCCGGCACTCCGCCAGGGAATGAATTCCCTGTCTAATAGCGAATGTCCTCTAAAAGAGGACTGAATAATTTATTAGTCCTCGGAAGCGAGGACTTTCGCTTTGAGGCAGGGGTTTCAACCCCTGACGGACTGACGGAATATCGGTTTTACTTTAAGGGAACACCAATAGCCATTGCCGTGTCCATAATTTCCGTGCCGCGACAGCTTAATGCCGTTTCCCTACAGATGCTCGCGTACAATCTATGTGATATATTCTCTGGGTCTGATTAAATTTTAAAAGGTTAAAATTTATTAAGATTTAACACATATCGGAATCTGCAAAATTAACTCTGTTCCTCGGCCCGGAGCAGAAATACAACTGATTTTACCTCGATGTTTTTCCACTACAATATCGTGACTAATGGCCAACCCTAATCCAGTACCGCGACCTACAGGCTTCGTAGTAAAAAATGGGTCAAATATCTGGTGGCGCACTTCCTCACTCATCCCACAACCGTTATCGGCAATGTGAATAACAACGGATTTATAGTTTTGAGCGGCTAATTTGGAGTCTTGATTGTCCAGGGCCGATTCTGACTCAGAACTTACTGAAGTGCTGATGGTAATTTTTCGGGGAGACGGTTGAGTTTCCAGGGCATCAATAGCATTAGTTAGCAGGTTCATGAACACCTGATTTAACTCACTGGCGTAACAGGTGACTCTTGGCAATTGGCTGTAGTGTTTAATGACCTCTATCTCACCAGCTTTGTTCGCTCCCTTCAACCGGTGCTGCAAAATAACTAAAGTATTGTCAATGCCTTCATGAATATCCACTGGCTTGTACTTTTGTTCGCCAAGGCGGGAGAATTTCCGCAAAGACATCACAATTTCGCTAATCCGAGAAGCACCCTCTGTCATCGACTTAAGCAGTTTTGGATAATCCTCTGCGATGAATTCGGGTTGAATCTCGTCCAGTTCGCCGATAATTTCTGCAACGGGGTGGGGGTAGTAATGTCGGTACAATTCGACGAGGCGAAGCAAATCTCGCGCATAGTCCGCCGCTAGAGCAATATTACCGTAGATAAAGCTGACGGGATTGTTGATTTCGTGAGCAATTCCTGCCGCTAGCTGACCTAAAGAAGCCATTTTTTCCTTCTGTATTAACTGAGCTTGAGTTTTCTTTAGTTCAGTTACGGTTTGTTCGAGTTCCTTGGCATAGGATTGTGTTTGCTGGAACAACTGGCGCTGCACGAGTTGATTTGAAACGCGGGCGAGAACTTCTTGTTCGTGAAACGGTTTTGTGATATAATCTATACCACCAACTTCAAAGGCTTTGACTTTATCAAACACTTCATTTAAAGCACTGATAAAAATAACCGGAATGTCCTTGGTTGTGGGAGAAGCTTTCAATGCTTGGCAGACTTTGTAGCCGTCCATACCGGGCATCATGATGTCGAGCAAAATCAAGTCAGGAGGAGTTAACTCGATCGACCGCAGCGCTAGTTTGCCGTCGGGTGCGGTGCGTGTTTTGTACCCTTGCTGCGAGAGTATTTGAGCTAAAAGTTGCAAATTAGCCGGAATATCATCAACAATTAAAATATTCCCTTTTAAGGCGGGAGTTGGTTCGGAATTCATATTTAGTTCCGTAAAATAACCTTTATAGGTTTGTAGTGAGTACGATCGCCCTCATAAAACCCCCTCGGACGATCGTACTCACTACAAACCTATCTCATATCCTTATTATTTTGGTTCGGGATGGATGAGAGCTAGTATTTGATTGAACTGAAACTCGTTAGCCAATGCGGCTAGAGCGCTTGCTAAAGCGTCATTGCGATCGCGCATTTGCTCAATTTGGAGCAGAATTAACTCTAAATCGCACTCAATTGTGGCTTTCTCTAAAGCTGCCAGCCAATCTGCGGGTAAAGCTGCCAGAGTCTCTGGAGTCGGAGCCTCGATTGGAGTTGACTCGGGAACACTCTCCGGTTCACCGTAAATGTAACGCACTCCCAAATGTTTGTGCAGGGTGGCAAAAATTTCTGTATCTCGAAAGGGTTTGTGGATAAAGTCATCGCAATCATCTGATACAGTAACGGTTTGCGCTTCCTCGGCGTTACCGGCACTCACGGCAATAATTGCCGTAGCTTGACCTTTAACGGTGGCTTTAATGCGTTTGGTCGCTTCATGTCCATCCATCACGGGCATCCACATATCCATAAAAATTAAGTGTGGCTCAAAACTCGACCACATTTCAATAGCTTCTATGCCGTTGGTGGCTTCTTGGAGTTCAAAGTTAAAGGCAGCGAGGAGTTTGATCAGCAGTTGGCGGTTATCAGATCGATCGTCCACAATCAAAATACGATAGCGCGGCTGGTTGCGTTCCAGCGCTATCACCCGACGCGGTGGCTCTACGGGTTGAGTCGCCGGGGCATCAACGGCGCTGACGGGGATATCAAACGCGAAGGTGGTGCCGCGTCCTACTTCACTGCGTACAGTAATCAGGCCGCCCATCAGCTTGACAAACTGTTGGCTGATAGCCAGTCCCAAGCCTGTTCCTTGCTGAGATTTGGTTCCTGTTTTGGTTTGCACAAAGGTTTGAAAAAGTTTATCTAACTCATCAGCAGCTATGCCGGCACCCGTGTCTTCTATTTCAAAATGTAATTGGTAATTACTGATTGGTAATTGTTGAGCTTCCCCCTCCCTAACCGCACTTACTCTTACCCTAATTTCTCCTTCTTTCGTAAACTTAATGGCGTTAGAGAGGAGATTGATTAAGACTTGGCGCAACTTAAGTTGATCGGTTTGTACGTATTCGGGAACTTCGCTAGAGCAGTCAAATATTAACTGCAATTGTTGCTCCCTTGCCTGGAGTTGAAACATCTCTTGCACATCGTTCAACAGGCTCCTTAATTGAAAGTCTGTTGGGTTGATTGTCATGCGTCCCGCCTCTATTTTCGCTAAATCTAATATTTGATTGATTAGAGCGAGCAAGTGTTCTCCGCTGCGGTTGATGATGCGGATATTTTCCTGTTGTTCGCGATTCAGGTTGGTCGAACGCTGCATCAATTGCGAGAATCCCAGAATTGCGTTTAGCGGGGTGCGAAGTTCGTGGCTCATATTTGCCAGGAAAGTGCTTTTGGCAAGGTTGGCAGCTTCTGCGGCCCACGCGGCTTGTTGAAGCTGTACTGCTTGCTGTTGAGTCGCTTCGAGCAATTGAGCTTGTTGTAAGGCCACTCCCAGTTGAGTGCTAATTTGCAGCCCAATATTGATTTCTGCTTCGCGCCAAGTGCGGGGTCCAGAATTTTGATAGCTGGCGAGCAAACCCCAAAGTTGACTGCCGCAAAATATGGGAAAAATAACGTAGGCTGTAGCTTGAAATTGTTTTAACAGTTCTAGGTAACAAGGACTCAACCCAGCGGTGTATATGTCTTCAATTATGCGGTAAGGAACGCCTCTAGCGTACATACCGCCTTGATTTTTTTGTAGATAGGTATCCAGCACTGGTGTATCGCTGGCTTGCATAGTTTTCACGGTACAGCGAGAGTGTTCGACGAGAGTGTTTGGCACATTACAATCGTCGGTTTCTTGGATCAGAGATATCCAGCCGGGAGCCATTGATTCGGCAACAAATTCCCCGCTCCAATCAGGATTAAAGCGATAGATACCGACACGATCGCATTTTAGGGTTTGTCGCAGTTCAGAGGTTGTGGTTTTGAATATTGTGTCAATATCTAAGGATTGACGGATGCGCTCGATCGATCGGGCGATGGCTTGTTCTCCCTGGGCGCTTTCTCGCAAAGCTGACTCGGCTTGTTTGCGATCGCTAATATCCAAAACAGTGCCGAACAAACGGATCAACTGCCCTTTTTCATCATAAATCGGTTTTCCTCGAACTTCTATGTAACTGAGCGAGCCATCTCTTCGCATCAGCCGCAAATCAATTTCAAAGCTTTGTCCCGACATAGCTTGCTCGCGCACCATTGTCAGATAGCGTGATCGATCTTCTGGATGAAAACGCTCGATTAATTGTTCGGTTGGCAGCGGTTTTTGAGTAGGATCGAGCTCGTAAATGCGATAGAGTTCTTCACTCCAAGTGGTTGTTGCTGTGGCGATATCGTGTTCCCAACTGCCAATACGGGCAATTTTTTGGGCTTCCAGCAGTCGAGATTCGGCAAACTGGCGATCGCTAATGTCGCGCGCTACCCAAACCGCAGAGCTATCCGACAGCGGCGAAATTTTAGCAGCAAACCAAACTTCTTGGTTATTAATCTGCAGACTGTAATCAAAACTAATAGTTTGTTTGCTTTCCAATGCCTGTAGAACCTGAGCGAAATAAATCTCCTCGCTTTCCTCATCAAAAAATTGTTCCATGATGGAGTCGATCTGATTCGTGTGATAGTTGTATTGAAAAATTCCCTTAGTGGGTATAATTTGGATTGTTTTTTGTGGGAAATCAAAAATCAATACAATATCTGTAATCGACTCAAATAATTTTACAAATTGCTCAGTCGAAGAGTAAAGTTTTTGCTCGAGCAATTTGCGATCGGCAATTTCATGTTGTAATAGTTCGTTAGCACCAGCTAAGGCGCAGCTACGTTCGGAAACTTCGGCTGCTAAAGTGCGATTGTAGTCAGTTAATATTTTTTCAGAGTGTTTGCGCTGTGCGATGTTATAAAAAGCATTGATGGCATAAATAATGTTTCCGCCTTCGTCAAAAATTGGTGTGGCGCGCACCTCAAAAGGAATAAATTTCCCATCTCGATAAAGTTCTACATCTTCAAGGAATACCGTTTCACCGCGCAGTGCTCGGAATGCGGGCAGTTCTTCAGTTGGATAAAGCTGGTTTTGGCGGTAGATTTGATAAACTTCTACTGCTTCTTCTAAAGTCGCATCGGGAATAGTTTCTACGCCGAGCCAATGCTTGGCAGTTTGGTTGAAGTACACGACTTTACCCGAAGCATCGTGGATAGATACTCCCGCAGGTATGGCTTCGATAAATTGCTTGAGTTGGCTCTCGCTGTGCGCTAAAGCTTCATGTAAAGAGTTTTTGTCTGCAAAAGCCTGTTGCAGTTGCGCTGCCATAAAATTGAAGGAATTGGCGAGATCTCCGACTTCATCCAAGCGTTTAATTTCTAAAGGTCGATCCCATTCTCCTTTGGCAACATTTTTGGCAGCGGTATTCAAGCGCATAATTGGTTTTGTCACCCAACGGGAAGTCAACAATCCGATCGCGATCGCCAGCGGCAGTGTACCGGCCAATAACCACAATGTGTTGCGCGTATTTGCTTGAATCGGAGCCATGAAAT
Organism: Microcoleus sp. MON2_D5; assembly: GCF_036701905.1. Taxonomy (NCBI): domain Bacteria; kingdom Bacillati; phylum Cyanobacteriota; class Cyanophyceae; order Oscillatoriales; family Microcoleaceae; genus Microcoleus; species Microcoleus sp. MON2_D5. The sequence continues at coordinate 11,803 of NZ_JAUBRM010000085.1, read as the reverse complement.
CAGACTCTGGCACCACCACCACAATTAACCAATCCAAACCACGGACATCTCGATAGGGAGTGACGCGGACAAACTGCCTATCGCCCTTGCTCGCCAGGGTAAATTTCTGGGTTGTTTGCAGCGTGCGGAAGTTGCCAAATCGGTTGGCGAGTTGTCGAGCAATATCTCGCGTTCGCGCATCCTTGCTGTTGGTGGCTAGCAATGGCGTCGGTTGCTTTTTTGCTGGCGCCACCAAGGGTGTTTCTACTGTGGATGTGGCAATCAGATTGCCCGATCGATCCATAATAAAAGTTTGTCCTGAAGCCGAGAATTGCAGCCCAGCCAGAAAGGTATTGATTGCCGACAGTCCATTATTATCCGTGAGGCTATCGCTAATTCGCTCTCCTACTTGTTCGATTAACTGATGCGCTACATCTTCGACTGATTCCTGACTACTTTTGAAAGAAAGATAGCCCACTAGCCCAACTACACTTACCGTTTGCAAAACCAGCGGAACAATCAGAACCGTTCGCAGCGGCAGCTTGCTGAAAAATTTGGCGGCTAGGCGGTTGAAGTGATAAATGGGCATGGGTGTAAACCAATTGCGCTGATAATCATATTTTAACTGCTGTAGCGTGTCTTTCCCGGCAATTGGCGCGCCCTAAAAAATGTGAAATTTTCCGCCTAGTTCAATATAGCCAACTACTAGCGGAGATTGGACGCGGATGCGAAAATTTGCTTCTATTATATAAATTCCGCTTGCACTACTTATGATAGGCAAGGTCGAACACGGTAATGCCGTTTCCCTACCCCATAATTATCAATTTTCCTCGATGAAAGATGTAACAATTGCCGGATTAATTGTAGCGAAACTGCATTGCCCATTGGTTTCAATTTAAGCGGAAAATCTATCAGTCAGCCCGTCCGCCAGCGAATGAATTCCACAGGAATTTTAGCTAAAGTCCTCATAGCGAGGACTAATGAGTTTAAAAGTTTTATTTTCATATCGTTTATGGTTGTTTGGGAAGGATTAAACCGCAGAGGACGCAGAGAACACGGAGGAAGAGAACAGAGAAATGAATAATTCTGATACCAACGGATTTGATATCAGTCTTCGCTAGGAGGACTTTAGCTTTGAGGCTGGGGTGTCAACAAGAGCCGGACTATCGGTTTTAGGCTAAGTTGACACCAATGCCCTCGAACGAAACCCAACATTCAATTAATGAGTGTTGGGTTTCGTTCAAGGGCCAACCTACTAACTACTAACTACAAACATTTTTTATTAAGGGTAATTGACCCAATAGAAGATCGAAGTTTGCAGTAATGCCCGATCGCCCTAATGCAAATTTGTTAACTTGGCTAAAACGGTGGCGAAGTGAGCGGGTTCGATCGGCTTTGTTAAATGTTCGTTGTAACCAGTGGCGATCGCCTGATCGCGGTCTTCTTCGCTAGCATAAGCTGTCAGCGCCACCGCCGGCAAACGCTTGATTTTGTCTGATTCCGACGATCGCACTTTGCCGATCAGCCAGTAGCCGTCCTCAATGGGCATACCGATATCACTAACTAAAATATCCGGCGGCGACTGCTGTAAAATGTCGATCGCCTCCGCAGCCGTTGCAACCGCAGTCGCAGTCGCCCCCAACTGTTCGAGGGCCCCAATCAAAAACTCGCGGTTGTCGGGTTCGTCATCAACTACCAACACCTTTAAACCTGCCAAAATACCCGGACGAATTTGAGGGAATTTGCTTTCCTCCCTCAACTGCGGCTGCTGACTCCGACGCTGTTTGAGCGGCAGTTTCACCGTAAATGTCGCACCCTTGTCTTTACCGGGACTTTCCGCCGTCACAGTGCCGCCGTGGAGTTCCACCAAGTGCCGGACGATCGCTAATCCCAGTCCCAAACCGTTTTGATGCCTAGTAAGCGAACTGTCTGCTTGTCGGAAGCGATCGAATACGTAGGGCAGAAACTCAGCAGAAATGCCCTTTCCGGTATCGCTGACAGTAATTTGCACGTAATTAGGTGATGAGGAATTGGTAACAGCTACCGCAGATAAGCGCATTTTTACAGTTCCTCCAGAAGGCGTAAACTTGACGGCGTTAGTCAGCAAATTCGACATTACCTGCTGCAACCTCTGGGCGTCGCCCCACATCAAGTTGACTGCGGGGTCCAATTCTGACGAAACGGTGACAGACTTGGCCTGGGCTGCAAAACGAACAGAATTCAGAGCAACCTCGATCGTCGGTTTCATGATGAACCAGCCGGGTTTCAGAGCCAGCTTACCTTGAATAATCCGGGAAACATCGAGCAAATCTTCCACTACCTGCACCTGCACCTTCGACTGACGCTCGATCGCTTCCAAACCGCAAGCTAAATCATCTTCCGTATAGGGGAGGGCGCGCAGCCTCTGCGCCCAGCCCATAATCACATTTATAGGCGTGCGGAGTTCGTGGGAAAGAGTGTCTAGAAACTCGTCTTTCCGGCGGCTGATAGCTTCTGCTTCCGCCCGCGCGGCCTGTTCGCGCTCGAGCAACTGAGCGCGTTGGGCCTCGACTTGCTTGCGATCGCTGATGTCGGCGATGATCGACATACAGTTGATATTGCCGTTGCTGTCGCGGACTGGAGTTGCCCACAAACTGATGTCGATCGAGCTGCCGTCTTTCCTTTGGCGGTGGGTTTCCATGCCGGCGATCGCGTTTCCTTCGCGAATTCCTTTCAAATTAGCCGTGAATTCCTCCCGCTTGTCTGCAGGAACGCTGGGTATAAATTGACCTACCGCCTCTGATTCGGGCCAGCCAAAAATCCTCTCGGCGGCTGGGTTCCACATTTTCACAGTCCCGTCCTCGCAGTCCAAAACGGTAACTGCTAGGGGACAAGCCTGAATCAAGGCTTCTAAAGTTTGATGGATGTGCGATCGCGCTGCTTCTGCTTGTTTGCGAGCGCTGATATCGACGTTCACCCCGATCATCCGCAAAGGCAAACCCCCATCGCCCTGAAACACCCTAGCCCTGCAAGCAATCCAGCCCACGCTTTTGTCCGGGCGGCAGATGCGGAACTCTATGTTTAATTCCTCCCCGGACGCCCCCGCAGCTTTTACCTGCTGTTCGGTAACAGCGCGATCGTCTGGATGCACCATTTGGGCCCAACTTTGATAGCTGTCGATAGCGCCGGCCGGCAGCCCGTACAAAGCCTCTAACTCCGGCGTACAGGCGATATCGCCGGTTTGGACGTTCCATTCAAAAGTTCCGATTTTGCCTGCTTGCTGAGCGATTTGCAGGCGTTCTTGATTGTTTTTGAGTTCTGCTTCCACGCGGGATATCTCGGTCAAGTCGATGAAGAATGCGACGATCGTCTCTGGTTCGCGATCGTCCGGGGACAGAGTGGTTCCGCCCATCAGAATCGGCACGCGGCTGCCATCTTTGCGGATGTACTCTTTCTTGAAAGGAGTTGCGACTCCCTTAGCCCGCAGTTCTTGGGCCGCTAAGGCGTCGAGGTGCAGGTATTCGGGGGGGGTCATCCTGTCCCACCGCATTTTACCCGAGAGCAAGTCTGAGCGGGTGTAGCCGACCATGTTGAGCAGGGATTGGTTGGCGTAGGCGATGCGGCCGCTAAAATCGCCGATCGCGACTCCGAAAATATTTGACTCGAACAGCCGCCGGAATATGGCTTCGCTTTGCTGCATTACCCGTTTTGCTTCTTTGCGATCGGTGATTTCGGCAACCACCGTGCTAACTCCCAGCAGTGTTCCTGATTCATCGTTCACTGGGTAAAAGCTGATTTGCCAATCCCGCAAAACTCCCGGCTGTTGCTTGGTTTCGGCCTTAATTTCCAAGTCGAGCACGGGCGTTTGCGTCGCCAGCACTTGGCGGTAAATCCGCTCTACCATATCGGCCATTTCGGGAATTACTTCCCTAACGGTGCGCCCGAGGTGCTCTGCGATCGATCGGCCGTTGATCGCAGCGAGGCATTCGTTCAAGCGGATGTAGCGCAAATTGGTATCGACAAAGCACAGCCCGACTGGTGTAGTCTTGTAAACTAAGTCGAGTTCTGCTAGTTGGCGGCGAATGCGTATTTCGTTTTCTCGAAGTTGATTTTGGGCTTGTTTGCGAGCGGTGATATCGAGTACGAAGAATGCTCCTTTGTCTTTGCATCCTTGGAAGCTTCCGCCGCCGACTAAAACTGGGAAGCGCGTGCCGTCTTTGCGGAGATATTCTTTTTCAAAAGGCGCGCAACTTCCTTCTGCTTCGACTTGCGCCAGGGCGACGCGATCGAGTTCTAGATATTCCGGCGCCGTAAGTTCGAGCCAGCGGATCTGTCTCGAAGCTAAGTCTTCCCTTGTATATCCGATCATTTCCAGTAAGGCGTCGTTAGCGTCCGTAACTTCCCCGCTGGCATCCCAGAAACCAATGCCGATTATGTTAGATTCTACCACGCTGCGGAAGCGCATTTCGCTTTCCCGCAAAGCTAATTCGGTTTGTTTTGCTGCGGTAATATCTGTGATAATTAGCCCGACTCCGATTATTTCTTCTCTTTCATTTTTCACTGGGTAGTAGTTGGCGAGCCAGTAGCCGAAATATCCGGGTTTTCCTGGAGGTTCGCCGCTAATTTCTAGGTTTAAAAGAGGCTGACCGGTTTCTAAAACTTGCTGAATTCTTGGTGCAAATTTGGCGGCGCATTCTGGCAACAATTCCCGGAAGTCTTTACCGAGATGCTGTTCGGCGGGCAAACCGTGGAGTTCGGCTAAAACTTGATTGATACGGATGAAACGCATTTCGCGATCCAGAAAGCAAATCGCTAGGGGAGATGCTTCTAATAGCGAGTCAATTAAGGCGAAGGATTGCGATGTTTGAGATAGTGCTTGCTGCGCTTCTGTGTAAAGTCTGGCGTTGTCTAGGGCGATCGCCACGCGATATGCTAAGTCTTCTAGCATTGCCATATCTTCTGCACTGTAGCGGCGGCCCAACTTGGAGGTAAAGCAAGTAATGGAACCCATTACCCGCCCGCGGGCTTTCAGCGGTACGCAAGCCTGAGATCCGATATTGAGCGATCGCAATATTTCCAATTCTGCTGCATTGTCGGCTCCTGCTGCTAAAATTTCCTCATCCACTTCGGCAATTAGTTCGGATGTTCCGGTGCGGATTACCAGGGGATAGCCGTTAACAGCATTCTCGGCGATCGAACTGCGGATTCTCAAGTTATTCAGACTATCAACTATAGAGGCTTGTGCGTGAGCGGCAGCGACTCGACGCACTTTTGAGTCGGTTTCGGTCAAATGAATGCAGCACCCGTCGGCGATCGAATTTACGGCTAATTCTGCTACCTTTTGCAGCGCCGTTTCCCCGTCAAACGCATCAGCCAGCATTTTGCTAACTTCTGCTAAAAATGCCGAGCGCTGCTGTTCAATTTCCGCTTTTTCCCTCGCTGTTTGCTCGATTGTTAACTGCAATCTTTGAGTTTCCGCAAGTTTTATTTCTGTGATATCCCGAGCGACAATTAAGGCTGATTGTGGTACGCCATTTTTGTCCAATTCTGGAACTACGTGGGATTGATAACTTCGGATACCGTTGATTGAGAAAGCCTCAAATTCGATAATTTCTTTTTGACCTGTTTCTAACACTTTCTGCAGGGTTTCATCCCACATCTGGCACTGTTCCGGCGGCATTCCTATTTCTTGACTGGTTTTACCCAGGAAGAATGAAATTGGTTTTCCTTGGCTTCTTTCTACTGCTTGATTGACATAAATATAACGCAGTTCTTTGTCAGCGCGAATAATGATATCTGGCGTATTTTCTAGCAGCGTTCTCAGTTGCTGTTCGCTGCTTTTCAAAGCTGCTTGCGCTTGTTGTCTTTCGGTAACATCTCTCACCGTGCCCACGTATCCGATGAGTTCGCCGGAGTCCGAGAACATCCGCGAGGAACAAACGTTAATCCAGCGCACAATGCCCTCTGGTGTTTGCAGGCGATACTCGATCGCATATTCTCCACCTTGCCGAGTATAATCCAGCCATCGGCTCAATACGCGATCGCTGTCTTCCGGGTGAATGCACTTCTCCCAACCGTTTCCTAAAAGTTCTGTCACACTTAAGCCGCAAATAGCCTGACAGCGTGGGTTTGCATAGGTGTAGCGCCCCTGGGAATCGGCCATAAAAATGCCGACAGGCGAACACGAACTTAAACAGCGAAATCGTTCTTCTTGAGCTTGCAGCGCTTCTTTAGCTACTGTTAGTTCTGCTGTGCGTTGTTTGACGTGGCTTTCTAGGTTAGTGTAGGATAAAGCCAGGGCTATTTCTGCTTGTTTGCGGTCAGTAATATCGATGCCTGTTCCTATCACATATTCCACCAAACCCTCGCCATCTAACGTCACAGTATTAGACCAAGAAATTAAGCGCTGCTCCCCATTTTTAGTGCGCCAATAATTTTTATATTCGCTGTGAAAATTTTCGGCTTTGAGCTTGGTAAAAACTGTTTTAACTGGCTCTATTTCTTCGGAAATCAAAAATAAATCCCAAACATATTTATTGATTACTTCTGCTGCCGAGTAGCCTGTAGTTTTTTCGCAAGCTTGGTTAAACCGGACAATCCGTCCTTGGCTGTCGAGAACTACAATCAAGCAAGCTGTGGTGTCAACTATTTTGGAAATAATCTTACGTTCTATTTCTACTTTTTGTTCTGCGGAATTTAAGCCAGCATACCAAGCGATAACCATTGCAGCGGTCAAAAGTAAGATTGCAGGAGCTGCCTGGAAGGAAAACAGTAACAGAGTTGTCAGCAGTAAAGCGGTGCTGGCACTAAATAGAGCAATTTTGTAGGATGTAATGGGTGAGGCCAAGACCTGAAACCAACTCATTTTTGTTGACCTGTAGCGATGGCGCGATCGCACTATTGCTTATGTCGATGAAACAACCTCGTTAAAACTTAGTTAAAACTAAGTATTTATTTTTTCTCTACAAAACCACATTTGTGGGTCGCGTGCCATCTTCCCAGAGACAGATTGGCAGCGGGATTGGTGCTGAATCAACTGCTATCATAGATCCAGGGACAAATTAGATTATCTAATTTTTGGGAGCAATAAGCGAGTGAATGACAAGCTGGCAAAAATTATCGGGTTATTTTTCGCAGCCGCCACCCTCTTTGGATTCGTCGGTTACGCGCTTCAATATCCCAACGCAGGCAGCAGCTCAGCGATATCGCTCGGCTTCCCCAATCTTACCACCCTGGCCGTCGGGGCGATCGACAACAAACGATCCCAAATCTATCTCAACGGAACTTGGCAATTTGTCCCCGCAGTTGGCAACCCCCAAAACCCCCCCGTCTCTCCAAATTGGGGTTCCATTTCGGTGCCTGGAGACTGGCAAAAAGAAAACAACGAATCCGTACCCGGAATCATCACTCGCGGCAGCGGCAAAGATTGGGAAAACTTCAACAGTAAACAACTATCAAAAGCTTGGTATCAGAGAAATATAGACATTCCGGGCGACTGGACAAACCGCCGAATTTTTCTCGACTTAGCCAGAGTCAGCACCGATGCAGTCATCTTTGTCAACGGCATTAACTGCGGTCAAATCCCATGGCCCTACGGCACTATTGAAATTACCAAAGTAGCAAAACCAGGTCAAAACACCCTATCTATTTTAGTGGTGGCAATATCCGATGAAAAGGAAAAAGCCGTCATCATGGACTCCACAGAAATTTACACAGAAAAATCCAAGTTGCAATCGCGGGGAATCATCGGCGAAGTGCGGGTTTTCAGCGTTCCCCCAGGCCCGCTAATTAGCGACCTATTCGTCCAAACTTCCACCAGAAAAAAGCAAATTAAATTAGAGGTAGAACTCAAAGACGTTGCCCAAAACGGTCAAGTTGAACTAATCGCGCAAATGCTCGACCAAAAAGGCAAAGTAGAACAAAAATTTACCGGAACAGCTCAGGTTCAAGCTAAACCAATTCAAGCCGTACAAGTCCAGTGGAATTGGCCAAATCCCCGTCTTTGGGATGTCGGCAAACCAAACCTTTACACCCTGAAATTAGAAGTAAAAGGCAGCGGCGTTAACACGCAATACGACCAACCTTTTGGCTTCCGCGAATTTTGGATAGAAGGGCGCAAATTTTTCTTAAACGGAACCGAATTGCGGCTGCGACCAAACATGCACTCCGATTCTTGGGAAGGCGGGACAGTAGAAGTTTCTGACAGGCTAATTGACAGCTATGTAAAAGCCGGTTTTAACATAACAGAAATGTGGCCTTGGAATCACGACGAACGGGGTAAGTGGAACTTCCGAGAGATATTTTCCGAAAGAGCCGACCTCAAAGGTTTTCCAATTATGGCTCCCGCTTTAGACATTACTCCTCTGGCTTGGAGCGGCAAGTGGAACAACCGCCAGTGGAACGACCGCTGGAAAGCCCTAATGGTGACAGAAATGCGCCGCTACCGCAATCATCCATCAGTATTAATGTGGGCGACAAGTCCTAATTTTTTCGCCAACGCTGACGACCTAAATCCCCGTCGCATCGGCAAAAGAAAAATAGAAGGAACTATCAGTCAGTCGGAAAACGAGCGTTTGCGGGCCAACACTCCCCCAGGAAATGACGCTTTAGCTGCGATTAAATCGGCCGACCCAACCAGACCTGTGATGATACACCACGGCGCCAACTTCGGCGATGTTTATGGGGTGAATACTTATTTAAATATGATTCCCTTGCAAGAACGGGAAGAGTGGATTTCGGAGTGGAGCAAAACCGGGGAAATGCCCTACATGGCAGTCGAGTTTGGGACTCCTCTGCACGCAACGATGATGCGGAACCGCAAAGGTTTTGGTCAGGTAATTGTCAGCGAACCTTGGATGACAGAGTTTGCTGCAATTTATTTGGGCAAGCAGGCTTACGAGTTGGAAACTGCCACTTATAAAGCTAAAATTCGCGAGCAATTTGTCAAGGGTCAGGAGTATCAAAGCTGGCATGGTAAAAAAGAGTTAGATTTTGCACCAGCTTTTCAAAAGTTGCAGCAGTTATTCAGTACAAATACTTGGCGGAGTTGGCGGACTTTTGGAATGTCTGGGGGGATGATTCCTTGGAATGACGGACACGGTTGGGAAATTTCCGAGGCTGGCAGAAAAAAGGTGGATATGGGGGGATTTCAACCTGGTCGCCGCGGAGTTTATTTGAAGCAAGTCTCGAATCATCGTTTGAATTATTTGCAGCCCGAAGCTTACACTGTTCATCCTGGGGGCGAGGCAATTATGAAGAATAATAGCTCGACTTTGGCTTGGATTGCTGGTGCTAGCCCGGTTTTTACTGCGAAAGATCACAATTTGTTGGTGGGCGGAAAACTGGCAAAGCAAGTAGTGTTAATTAACGATACGCGGGCGCCACAAGAATTTTCGTTTAATTGGCGGGTTTTGGTGGGGGGTAAAGAAGTAAAAAAAGGCGAGCAAAAAGGGATAATTGAGTCGGCAGGCACGCTGTTTTTCCCAATAGACGTAAATTTGCCAAATACCATTTCTAGCAAGGCTGACGGCGAAATTCGCTTGACTGCGCGAGTGGGCGATCGATCGCATTCTGATACATTTGCTTTCCGCGTTTTTCCCAAGCAAGCCAAAAGCAAGGATACGCTGACAATCTTCGATCCAGCGGGCAAAACATCGGCAATGTTAAAACAGTTAGGTCATCCGCTTGTACCGTGGAATGGTTCGCAAGTTTCATCGCTATTAATTATCGGTAGGGAAGCGTTTTCGAGTGGGGAAAAATTGCCGGGAAGTTTAGAAAATTTTGTCCGAAACGGCGGCAAAGCAATTGTGTTTCCTCAGCGCAGAGAATGGCTGAAAAATACGGGTTTCCGGGTTGCTGTCCACGTCAGCCGCCGCGCTTATCCAGTTGACAGCAACCATCCCGCAATTAGCGGTTTAGACAGTGAAGATTTGCGGGATTGGGTTGGGGAAAGCACGCTGCTTGAAGCTTATCCAGATACGATCAAAACTGGCCCTAATTTGAGTCCGGCAAATAAACCTTGGTACGGCTGGCGTTGGGGAAATCGCGGCGGTGTTAGTAGCGCTTCTATTGAGAAACCGCACCGCAGCGGTTGGCGCCCCATTTTGGAATCTGAGTTTGATTTAGCTTATTCGCCGCTGATGGAATTGGATTACGGAAAAGGGCGGCTGATTTTAAACGAGTTGGATTTGGAAGACCATTATTCTGTAGATGCTGGGGCGGCGCAGTTAGTGCAACAAATTGTGAGTTACGGGATGAATTCTCCGGTGGTTGGAAAGCCGGATAAAGTGGTTTTAATTGGGGGAGATGGGGATGCCCAAAAGTTGGACAGTTTGGGGGTAATTTATCAGCGCGCTAGTTCGCTTTCTAATGATGTTGGTTTGGTCATTGTGGGGAGAGAAGCGAATCTGAAAGATGCAGATTTGCGCGGTTATTTGAATGCTGGCGGGAAGGCGTTTTTCTTGCCGCGTCAAGTGCCTGCTGCGGGTTTGGGCGTGGGTTTGCAGCAAGCGCAGGATTTCGGGGGTTCGCTGGCGGTTCCGAGTTGGGATGAGGTGAAGGGGGTTAGCGCTTCAGATTTGCGATCGCGCTCTTTTTATGATACTTGGTTGATTAAGTCTGGGGGAGAAATCGGTGCTGACGGTTTGTTAAGTCGGGTAAAAGTTGGCAAGGGTGTGGCGATTTTTTCTCAGATTGAACCGGACAGTTTGAATGCGGATACTAAGACTTATTTCCGTTTTACTCGCTGGCGGCAAACCCGGGCAAATGCTCAGATTTTGGCTAATTTAGGGGCGAGTTTTAAGGCGGATGGTTCTGTGTTTAACGGTTCGAGTCGGGAGTTTTATCACTGGGATTACAGAACGGATTTTGAGAATGGGGACGATCCTTATCGGTATTATAGATGGTAGAATTTGTTAACCGAAGATTAATGCGGATGTTATGGAGGATATTACAGGTCAAAGTGACGGCGGAAGCGGGGGTCTAGTTTGTCGGTTTTCTTTTGGTTGCAGGTGCCGCAGAGGGTTTGCAAGTTGCTGATGTCGTTGCTGCCGCCGCGCGCTAGGGGGATGATATGATCGATCGTCAGTTGGGTTTCTTGTTTGGTTTGGCCGCAACTTTGGCACTGGTATTTATTGCGAGTAAATACATATTTTCTGACTTCCGGGGGAATGGGAATTCTAGGGGTTTTAGACATGATGATTTTTAACCGCAGATGAACGCGAATTAACGCGGATGTTTGATGGATTAGCTGGGCGAGTTTTCTTGATTGAGAAGTTGGCGGCGCAAATCATCGAGGGGGGATTCGGGTTTGCTAGTTTCTGATTCGTTGTTTTCTGGTGTTTTTTCCATTTCTGGTTCGTCGGGGCAAAACTCTATGGTGACATTGAGTTTGAGCTTCATCTTTCCTTTCTTCCAGCCCTGAGCACCCACTCTGAGAATTTCACAATCTATACCTTTACCAAACCAGTTCTCATGTAAAAAACGTCTTTGGTTGTCACTATACTCTATAACAATATCTAGTTTCTGTTCGATTAACGAATTAGTGAGTGTCTGTCCTAACGCAGGCAAAACTCCATTTAGTGTTTCCTTTAGTCTTTGTACTTTCAGCATTGCGTTACCGAAAGATAAAACATCATCATTACCGCAGTTAAAATCCAATTTATTTTTCATGTTAATCTCTAAGTGCTTTCAACTTTTATCCTAACTATTTTAGAGTAGCATCTCTGTTTTTGCAAGAATCCCGGCTAATAGAATTGGCGACTATACAACAATACGGTTCAGTTAAGGGCTAGGCAGTGCTTAAAACAATAAATACAGGAGGATTCATTATTATTCCAGTACCTCT
>NZ_JAUBRM010000233.1:0-1262 GCF_036701905.1 Microcoleus sp. MON2_D5 | reverse complement strand
CCTTAAATTTGATGAATCCTCACCATTTAAAACATTGGTTCACTCATTGCTGCTACTGTACCTCATAGCATCGGAAAATGCTGTATTATGCGATCGCCACTGCGTTCTATCGAGCGCGAGTTTCAAAGGTTGAGATTTGTTAAATTTAGCTTTTAAAATTTCTTTAACAAGTGGAAACCACAGGCTTTCTATGTTGAGGCAGTCTAATTTCAAAAATCTTTGCAGGCTACGCCTCCGACTTTCAAATTGAATCGGATAAGGCCTATTGAAGCCAGTAATTCAATACTAACTTGTCTGTGACTCTGTAACATACAGCACTTCCGGATGTTATGAGGTACAATATAATCGACTAACAAATAATATCTTCATGAAAGCATATTCAATAGATTTGCGAAAAAGAATAGTAGCAGCACATCAAGAGCAAAAGCTGTCTATCCGAACAACAGCAGCAATATTTGCTGTGAGTAAAAGCTTAGTTCAAAAGCTTGTCAAACAACAAAAAATAGAGGGAAATGTACAGCCAAAACCCAGAGGTAAACCGAGGTATAGTCATTTGAATAATGCCGAAACAGAGTTAAGAGAAATAGTGACTGCACATCCCGATGCAACCTTACGAGAGTTGTGTGAGCTATTTGCCCACAGAACAGGAAATTGGGTCGGTAAAACAGCAATTTGTAGCGCGTTACAGAAGTTGGGATTAAATCGCAAAAAAAAACGGTCAGGAGTAGCCAAGCAGGGACAAAAAGAGTGATGAAGTTAAGGTTAGAGTATTGGGAAAAAGTCAAGGAGATCGAGCCAAAAAACCTAGTCTTTCTAGATGAGACTGGAGTCTTGCTAGGTTTAAGACGAACTCATGCACGCTCGGAACGAGGAACTAGAGCCTAGGTCGTCAAACATTTTTATCGAGGGGAAAAAGTCACAGTAATTGGTGCAATTAGTTTTCAGGAAGTAGTGGCATTAATGACAATAGATAACTCGATGGATAGCAAAGCATTTGAAGTATTTATCGAGAAATGTTTAGTCCCACGATTGTGGTCGGGAGCAGTAGTAGTTATGGATAATTTACCCGCTCATAAACTAGCTTCTATTAAGCCTATGATTGAAGCTGTGGGTGCTTCCATCTTGTGTTTGTCCCCCTCCCCCTACTCTCCTGATTTTAATCCGATTGAATTATGGTGGTCTCAGCCTGGGAGGGTGACAAAGAGGTCTATGAAATAGACTGGATAAGGGTTGCAGCCCGCATACCTTGTTGATAAAAGCGG
>NZ_JAUBRM010000084.1:0-27803 GCF_036701905.1 Microcoleus sp. MON2_D5 | reverse complement strand
CGCTTTTATCAACAAGGTATGCGGGCTGCAACCCTTATCCAGTCTATTTCATAGACCTCTTTGTCACCCTCCCAGGTTTAGCTGAGGTAAAATTAAATCTCTTTTTTTTGAGGAAAAGTTCCAAAAAAGAGGCAAGTATAGCACCGAAGTTTGAGAAAAATCAGAGGTTTGAAACCGCATAAAAACGCAGATAAACGCCGATTTATTGGTAGTTTATCTGCGTTTATTTGCGTTCATCTGCGATAAAAAATTAAATCTGATTTTCCTCAGAAAACAATCCCAGCAAAGGGCCGAGAATAGCGCCGAAAACAAAGCCGCCCGCGTGGGCCCAGTAGGCAACTCCCCCGGATTCCATGCCGACACTTGCCGGGGCATTCAACGAAGCCAGGCCGCTCAATGCTTGCTGTGCAAACCAAAATCCTAGAAAGAAGAAAGCGGGGACTCTGACGGTGGTAAAAAAGATTCCCAGGGGAAGCAGTGTCAGAACTCTGGCTTGGGGATATCTGAGAATGTAAGCTCCCATCACGCCTGCGATCGCGCCGCTAGCACCTAGGGACGGAATGGCAGATGATGAGGAAAAAAACCACTGAGTTAGTGATGCTAAAACGCCGCAAGTAAGGTAAAATATTATAAATTTGACGTGTCCTAAACGGTCTTCTACGTTGTTGCCAAAAATCCACAAAAATAACATATTGCCGGCAATGTGAAGAAAGCCTGCGTGCAGAAATTGCGAGCTAATTAGTGTTGTCCATTCGGGAAATGGCGAAGCTGGCAGAGCAACCCGACACATATTGCTTAACTGGCAAGGAATTACGGCCCAAGAGTAGAAGAATTGGGTTAATTGTCGATCGCCCAAACTGAGTTCGTACAAAAATACTAATATGTTTGCGGCAACCAGCCCGTAGGTAACGTAGGGAGTGATAGTAATGGGATTTTCATCGCGTAAGGGAACCACGGCCTTTTTTCCTCATCAAAATATTGGCAACACAGTAGCGCATTTATAGCCCAGGTGTCTCCTGTCTAAAGGAAGAGGGAAGAAGTCAATCGATTTTAGATTTTAGATTTTAGATTTTAGATTAAAGAATTGAATAATCGAATAATTGAAGAAAGCGACTTGACGGATGTATCCAGGGGGCTGAAACAAAAATAAAACCCATTTAATAAAACCCTCCACCTTGCAGTTAGTTGAATATCTGCTTTTTAGTGTTGGGTTTTATTTTACCGCAAAGGCGTATATTGTATGATTGCAGAGCAAGTTTGTAGCTGCGATATTGGTGCGGGTTTTCACCTCTAAACAAAACTACAAACTTATTTATCCCCTTGCTGATTACATTTTTACAGCGGGGCTAGTCGAAGGTTTAGGCGACTTAATTTCCTGGGAAGCTGCACGGGCGCGGTAGAGTTTAGCAACGGCTTGCTCACACTTGGACAAATCCGATTCTATCTCTGTCAAGATGGCAGTTGATACGGGATCTGTGAACTTCACGCGCAGGTTGTTGACATCGACAACACCGGTTTGCAACTCACCTAGAGTGCTCCGCAGCAAAAAGTTTTCATCCGTTCCTTGCATCGAAGCTTTTAATTTAGCGTATTTGTCAGCAATTTGGGCAGGAATTGAGGGTTTTTCACCGAAATCGTTGAGGCGTTTTTCGAGAGCGAGGATGTGGTTCTGTTTGTTTTGAATCATTTCTCTCAAGAGCGATCGCAAATCGCTGTCTTGAGTTTTTTCCGCATAATTTTGAAACGCTTCGCAAGCATAGCGTTCCCCTGCGAGGGCGGTATTCAAACCTTTAACAATGTCGCCTTGTGTAGACCCTCCCCAACCATTAGCTAATTTCCACCATTCTGCATTTGTGTCACTTTCTTCTGGCAAACCGACTTCTTTTCCGCCGTAACCGAGGCGAGCCATAATTGCGGTGGTAAATATTGCTAAATCTCCAGGTTGGCGGGAAGTAATCAAGTTGCCGTCAACTACTAAAGCTTCGTTAATGTAGTTAGCCCCGGCATTAATCATGTCTGTTTTAATTGCCAAGAAACCAGTCGCATTTTTGCCTTTTAGCAAGTCGGCTTCAATCAAAACTTGCGGGCCGTGGCAAACAGCAGCGACGATTTTTCCTTGCTCAAATGCTTCTCGTACAAAACGTACTGTATTGGGATTAGTCCGCATCATATCGGGAGCCATTCCGCCGGGAATTATCACTGCATCGAATTCTGCGGGTACTGCTTCTGTGGTAGTTCCGTCAGCCTGCTGGGCAACTTTTCCTTGTTTCCCTGCATACTTTTCGTTTGTCCGCGAACCGAGGACAACTACTTCAAATCCTGCTTGTTTTAAGGCGTTGTAAGGAACTAAAAATTCCGAATCTTCAACTCCATTTTCAATGAGTATGGCAACTCGTTTTGTGTCGCTACCGTTATCGGTTGTCATAATCAACATTCCTCAGACTATCTTTTATCTCACCATAAATAATTTATGATGTTTTTAGCGTCTTGCTAAAGTGATAAATTAGTTGGTTTTAAAAGATATGAGCGTGAGCCTTGAGAGGTATTTTACAGTAATTGTTTCAATGCACGTAAGATGCTCCGTTAATATCGATCGTAGTCCCGGTAGCGTGTGCAGCTAAACCCGACGCTAAAAACGCGATAACATTGGCAACATCTTGAGGAGGAGCGATTTTGCCGATCGGGATATCGCGAATAATATTAGCTTCACCGAACTCCTGAATAAACTGATTAGACATTTCTGTACTGACAAATCCCGGTGCAACTGTAAATGCCAAAATATTATCAGCCGCAAACCCTCTAGCAATGCTGCGAGTTAAAGCAACAATAGCACCTTTTGACGCGGCGTAGTGCAGATAATTCGGGTCATCGCCGCGAAAAGCAGCGCGACTTGCTATATTAATAATTGTACCGACTTTGCGAGTTTGAAAATGCAGAAGAGATTCCCGGCACAAATCGGCAACGGCAACTAAATTTACTTGTAGAGTTTGCTGCCAAGCTGAAGACCAAATATCGAATTTGTCCTCTATACCCGCTGACTGCATAATCCCCGCATTATTAACTAAAATATCAATATGACCGCGCCATTTTAAAGCATCTCGCCACAAAGTCGAGGCCGCGTTTTCCACCATCAAATCTGCTGCCAATAAATAACAGCGATCGCGCGCAACACTTGCTGCTACCGCTTCAGCTTCTTTCTGACTGCGAAAGTAATGCAAAATCACCTCTGCCCCAGCATTAACCAGAGTCCGCACCGTCACTGCACCAATCCCTTTCGAGCCACCAGTTACTAAAATTACCTTTCCGGTTAAATCAATCATTTCTCTATCTCTTTTCTCTTTCTCTGGCCCCTCAACACCCTCTGCAGTTAATAAAAAAAATAAATCTCCTTCACATACGAAATAGAATTGCTATATGATACAGCACATTCCATCTAATGTGTATGCGATTTCCTCATGCTGATGGATATCTGCCATAGACCTCTCCGAAAACTTCCAAATCCTTTACCCTGTTGTTTGTATTGGAAATATAGCCACTGGTTACAGCACTATAGCTTGTGTGTCCTTAAAGTCGATAACTACAGTGGATTGGGCAGCAAAGGTCGAATAAGCTCCATAATTCTATCGGAATTAAAATTATTGATATAATCGGTTAGTGCTTGGGACAAACTTGCTTTGGAGGCTGGAATTTGTCCAATTAATTCATTCATAACTTCGGTATCGAGATAGTAAGCGGCTTGATACATTTGTTCTAACCACTGAGGCGGCATGATGGATAGATCTTCTACAGACACCGTTTCAACTAATTGTTTTTGCGGGGTTTGTTCTACGGCTTCGTAGATATATGTTACTCCCAAATATTTAGCTAGTTTGTCAAAGATCTCTTTCTGCTGAAATGGCTTGCTTATAAAGTCGTTAAAGCCAGCCATAAGAACTTTCTCTCGCTCTTCTCCAAAAATACTGGCAGTTAAAGCAATAATGACAGTTTCTTGGCTCTGAGGGCGTTCTCTAATATGTTTAGTAGCTGTGTAGCCATCCACGATCGGCATTCGCAAATTCATCAGAATCAGGTGCGGCCGCCAACTCTTCCACAGTGAGAGTGCCTCCACTCCCTGTTTTGCTTCTCTCACCTCAAAACCAACCGAGGTCAGGATTTCGACTAAC
The DNA here is from genome assembly GCF_036701905.1 of Microcoleus sp. MON2_D5. Taxonomy (NCBI): domain Bacteria; kingdom Bacillati; phylum Cyanobacteriota; class Cyanophyceae; order Oscillatoriales; family Microcoleaceae; genus Microcoleus; species Microcoleus sp. MON2_D5. The sequence goes on along the minus strand of NZ_JAUBRM010000084.1, from coordinate 23,640 downwards.
AAGCGGCGATTTTCTTCTAAATCTTCAACAATAAGAATGCGGTAAGTCGGTTGTCCGGGAGCTAAACCAATTACTCTTTGATTACTTGATTCTGGGGGTAAGGATTCTGCTTGAGGTAACTGTACAGGAATCTCAAAGGAAAAAGTGCTACCTCGGTGCAAAGTGCTTTTAAGGCGAATTTGACCGCCCATGAGTTTGACGAGTTTTTGACTGATGGCTAAACCGAGCCCACTGCCTTGACTCAAATTATTCCCAGCTTGGGCTTGTACGAATACCTTAAATAATTTATCCATTTCTCTGGGCGCAATTCCCACGCCTGTATCCTCAACTTCAAAAGATAGGTGACAGGATGTTTTGTCTCTTTTTGTTGCTGTTACCCGTAGGGTGACGCTTCCTTGGTTGGTAAACTTAATCGCATTACCGAGCAGATTGACCAAGATTTGATAGAGTTTTTTCTCGTCGCTATGCACAGATTGAGGAATGTCGGGAGCTAGCTCAAAAATTAGTTGCAATTCTTTAGATTGGACTTTAACTTGGAACATTTCTTCAATAGAAGCCAGCAAATTTCTCAAATCAAAGTCAGAAAGATTGAGTGTCATCCGTCCGCTCTCTATTTTGGATAAATCTAAAATATCGTTAATCAAGTCCAATAAATGTCTACCGCTACGATTGACAATTTGTAAACGTTCTTGGAGAGAAGGAGTCAGATTTCTCTCATAGCTCATCAATTGCGTGAATCCCAAAATTGAGTTCAGGGGGGTGCGGAGTTCGTGGCTCATGTTCGCGAGGAAGACAGTCTTGGCTTGGTTTGCTTCATTTGCGTGGTGAAATTCCCACTCAGCTTGTTTGCGATCGCTAATGTCAATTAAATATCCCAAGATTTCTACTGGTTTACCTGAACCATCTCGAATTAGCCTAAGCTGACCCAGCATCCAGCGATAAACCCCATCGGAGCGACGAAGACGGTATTCGTGGAAATAAAAATCATTAACGAATACATTTGGTAAGCCATTAAGCACTGGTTCTACATCATCGGGGTGTAAGTGATTCACCCAAAATTTAGAATCTTCTAAAAACTCGCGGCTTTCGTAGCCCAATATATCTTTGATATTTTCGCTGATGAACGTTGCTGCATAATCGCCAGCAGGTTTACAGCTAAAAATGACCACGGGGCTGTAGTTTAGAAGAAAGTGGAGGCGATTTGTGGTAGCTTGCAAGGCTTGCTCAGCCAGTTTTAGCTCTGTTGCGTCTTCCTGAACGGCAACATATACAGTTCCGTATTCAGGATGCTCAAACATGGATGTATGAGATCTGCACCAAAAGAGAGTTCCATCTTTCTTTCTATTGTGGACTTCATATTTCGCTTCCCCGCTCTGTTCAATTTGAGTGACGATATCTAGAAAGGTTACATCTGGTGTAAGCTTTGTATCGACATAATTCAAGACACCAACGGATTGACCTGCGAGTTCGCCCTCTGTGTAGCCAAACATAGCGTCAAAGGTAGGATTGGTGTAGACTATTATGAGGTCGGAGGCTTTAATCAAACACACTCCTCCTCCCATGTTATTCATGATAATGCTGTGAAGTTCTAGCGTTTTTTGAGCTTCTTTGCGAGCCGTAATTTCTTGGATCTGAGCAATAAAATGCAGTGGATTTCCCTGTTCATCTTGTACGAGCGAGGCATTAAGCAGAATCCAAATAATATGTCCTTGTTTATGGAAATACCGTTTTTCCATTTGGTAAGTTGAAATTGTTCCTGCTAATAGTTGATTGGCATAACTAAGATCCGCTTCTAAATCGTCAGGATGGGTGATGTCTTGGAAAGTTAACGCTAACAACTCTTCTGAGGAGTAGCCAAGAATCGGACATAAGGCAGGATTGACTTTAACCCAGTGCCCATCAAGTGAAACGAGCGCCATCCCGATAGAGGCATCTTCAAACGCATGGCGAAACTGCTCTTCACTGTTTCGTAAAGCCATCTCAATTTGTTGGCGATTTATTTCAGCTCGTTTGCGCTCGGTGATGTCGCGTTTAATTACAGAACACCCAGTAATTCTGCCTGTTGTGTCCTTCAGAGGTGATATGGTACAAGATATGTGGATAAGCTGTCCATCTTTTCGGACACGCACGGTTTCATAGTTTTCAACCCTTTCCCCTTGTCGAATCGTTTCTAGGATTTGGTGTTCTTCGTAGGTAATATTGGAGGGAATTAGAATGAGGATGGATTGTCCTATGATTTCTTCAGCCTTGTAGCCAAAGATTTTTTCTGCTGCATTGTTCCAGGTTAAAATGATGCCGTCTAATGACTTGCTAATAACTGCCTCACCAGAGTATTCCACAATCGCTGCCATGTGAGCCAGTGATGCTTCTACTTGCTTGCGATCGCTAATATCGCGCATAATAACAGTAAATACCGTTTCGTCTCCCATTTCCAGCCTAGAAATAGAGGCTTCAGCCGAAAACTGCGTTCCATCTTGACGACGACCCAAAATCTCGCTTCGTTCTCCCATCCTTCGCGCTCTGGTAGAAGACTGTGCAAATTGTTTGATATGCTGCGGGTGTGCATCTCTAAACTGTTCTGGCAGCAGTAAATTCAGTGGCTCCCCTAAAATATCCTCAATTTTATAGCCAAACATCTTTTCGGCCCCTTGATTAAACAGGGTAATGCGTTGAGTGCGATCGACTGAAATAATTGCATCATTGGCGATTTCTAGAATTCCCCCAAAACGAGCCTGCGATTTTTGTAAAGCATCTGTTCGTTCAGCCACAAGAAATTCTAAAGTTTCGTTAAGTTTTTTAAGTTCTTTTTCGGCTTGTTGGCGCTGGTAATCTATCTGGTTTAAAAAGCAAGCCGTCCCCAAGATGAGAATTGAGAAGGTGACAACCATAACCGTGGAACGCAATGTATAGCCAAAATTAGCGTTATACCAGCCTAAATTTTGTCCCTGAAGAGTGAACCAGTTCAGTGTCACTGGAAAGATCGTGGCCCAAGGCAGCAACCACCGAACCATTACTCCGCCGACCAGGCGACTGCTTATTACTTGCATTAATCCTTCGTTGGGGCGGAGCAATAAAATTCCTCCATAGAGGATGAAAAAGGTGGCGATCGTGTTTACAGGTTGAGCCGTCGTAACTGTGACCAAATGTTCAAGAATATCGACATTGAATAGGTATCCAAATAAAGCTAGTAGAGAAATTAAAGCTGCAACACTACTAAAAATCTGAGCCAACCAAGTGTCCCGTTGGGAATTTTTCCCTAACAGTAACAGTGCTAGTCCCATCAGCAAAAAATTTAGGGCGGTATTTACTCCCATTCTTCCCGGATAAGGAGTCGCTGAAGACACGAAATCTCGGAAAAGCCACTCATCAATACCCAGCTTCCAACCAAAAATATACTCGCTCAGCGTCAGCAAACCGATGATGATTATGAATCCTGCCATCCCTTGAGCGATGCGATTGTGCAGTCGGGTTCTTTGGTACTGCAACAATCTCAAAGACACTCCAGCCAGCAAAAAGCAAATTGCCGTGTTTGCTTTCATGGTCGAAGTCATACCGGGAAAACCACTTTTGAGTAGGGAGATGTCAAATTGCCAGCCCAGCAGCACGAGACATCCGATCGCAATGACGAGTAGACTTGCCATTTGAGAAATGCGCTTGTTCATAAATTGGCTGCTTCGGGTGAAACAATGTTCTTCTAATGTTAGGCGAAGCGAAGAAGGACAACCACGGGGGGACTGCTCCTACCTGAACAATGCAGACTTTGTAGGGCTGCGCCCCCTTGCCAGCTCAATATCTCCGTACTCGCAGGACTTCTTTCTGCGTAAAGTGACCTTTATAACCTCATAATTCAACTATACTATTTGTGCATACGCTTTTATTCCTCTAGCAGGAAACTAGGGAAATTAATATGATTGTCGATAGAACTAGCGATAGAAGTAGCGATGTACCTACAAACTACCGAGGCAATGTTTTAATTGTTGACGATCTGCCTGATAACCTGCGTCTTCTCAGGGATACTTTGAGGGCCGAGGGTTATAAAGTTCGCAGTGCAATAACAGGGGCACTGGCGCTCAGAGCCGCCCAATCGCCATCGACGGAGTTAATTTTACTCGACATTAAATTGCCTGATATGGATGGTTATGAAGTTTGCAGACAATTAAAATCTGATGAGCGCACTGCAGACATTCCAATAATTTTTTTAAGTGCGCTAAATGAAACTTTCAATAAGGTGCAAGGGCTGGCTGCTGGAGGGGTAGATTATATTGCTAAGCCATTTCAAGTCGAAGAAGTATTAGCTCGTGTCGAAACCCACCTAACTATCGGAAGGTTGCAACAAAAACTCCAAAAGCAGAATTTACGTCTCTTGATAGAAATTGAAGAACGGCAACGTCTCGAAGAGTCTCTCTTTGCCGAAAAGGAATTGGCTCAAGTGACACTGGAATCAATTGGCGATGCGGTCATTACTACTGATGCCGAAGGTAATGTGAGATATTTCAATCCTATAGCTGAGCGACTGACAGGCTGGAAGGCTCATGAGGTTCAAGGAGTTCCCTTTTCTACAGTCTTCCTAATTGTTGATTCCGTAACGGGAGAGCCAGTAGAGAATCCTATAAACAAGGCTCTATTAGAGCAGCGAATTGTGAGCTTACCTCACAATACTATTCTGATTGCCCATGATGGAACCGAGTATCCCATTGCTGACTCGGCAGCACCGATTCGAGACCGTAAAGGTCAAATTATCGGGGCAGTTATGGTCTTTCATGACGTTACTGAATCGCGCTATCTCAGCCGTCAACTCTCTTGGGAAGCCAGTCACGATGCCCTGACGGGGTTAATCAACCGTCGAAGATTTGAGCAACATTTAGTTGAGGCGATCGCTTCTGTTGAAGATAGCAATCAGCAGCACGCTCTCTGTTATTTAGATTTAGATCAGTTCAAAGTCATTAACGATACCGCAGGTCATATTGCTGGGGATGAGCTACTGCGACAAATCACTACACTTTTACAAAAGGGACTCCCCGGTAATGACACACTGGCTCGCTTGGGAGGTGATGAATTTGGTCTTTTGCTCACTCAATGTCCACTATCTCAAGCAACTCAGATTGCGGAAAACCTCAAAGACCTAGTGCATCAATTTCGGTTTATTTGGAATGGCAACACCTTTATCATCGGAGTCAGCATTGGAGTTGTGGCCATTGACCACACCACCCAAAATTTGATGGAGCTTCTGGGAGCGGCTGATGCAGCTTGTTATGCCGCCAAAGCCAGAGGGCGAAACTGTGTTCATATTTATCGTCTAGATGATGGCGAACTAATTAAACAACGTGGTGAGAGGCAGTTGATTGCCAAAATCACCCGAGCGCTGGAAACCAATAGTTTTTGTCTCTATTACCAAAAGATTGTCTCTATTACCTCTAAACCATTAGTAGAGCATTATGAGATTTTGCTCAGAATGCTGGACGAAGATGGAAAAATAGTATCTCCAAATGAGTTTATTCCCGCGGCCGAGCGTTACGGCTTGATAACTGAGATCGATTGCTGGGTAATCGAAACTTTTTTCTCTAATTATCACAAATTGCCGGATAAAGATGTTCTTAGTCAAGGCTTGTATACGATCAATCTTTCTGGGGCTAGCATTAGTAACAATCAGTTTCTCAGGCTTTTAATCGAACAATTTTCTCGCTACCAAGTCCCCCCACAAGCCATTGGTTTTGAAATCACAGAAACCGCAGCGATCGCAAACTTTGAGCAAGCCAGGTATTTCATGAGCGAACTCAAAAAGATTGGGTGTTGCTTTGCTTTAGATGATTTTGGCAGTGGGTTGAGTTCCTTTGCTTATCTGCTCAATTTACCCGTGGATTATCTAAAAATTGATGGTGCTTTTGTCAAGAATATTAGTCATAATTTGATTTCTCAAGCCCTGGTTGAAGGCTTTAATCGTATTGCCCATGCGATGAATCTTGAAACTATAGCTGAGTTTGTCGAAGACGAGACTATCTTAGAAAAATTGCGGGAGATTGGAGTAGATTATGCTCAGGGTTATGGGATCGCCCGCCCCGTCCCTATTAATTTTAATCGCTAGCCATCGCACTGGGCCAGCGAACCCATTGCCTCACGCCTGCCCATTGTCTGGAGGCCTCCAAGAGTCGATCGCCCGCTGCTACAAGGCTCGCTCAATTTACTGTGTCACATTTAGATCGAATGTGCTGTAATTGTAAAGGATTGAGTGTTGTATTGGAAATAAACCGGAAAATTGGCCATGAAAGCAGTTGCGTTCGATCGCTACGGTTCAGCCGAGGAATTGCAATACCGAGAGTTGGAAAAGCCGATCGCCAAATCCAACGAATTGTTAGTGCGAGTTCGCGCTAGCAGCGTCAATCCCGTAGACTGGAAAATCCGGCAAGGACACCTGCAACTATTAACAGGATTTAACTTTCCTCGAATAGTCGGTTCTGATATATCGGGAGTTGTCGTGGAAGTCGGCCGGGAAGTCACCCAATTTCAACCCGGAGATGAAGTTTATACCTTCTTAAATCCCATCAGTGGGGGTGCTTGCGCCGAATATGCGGTCGTGGCAGAATCGGATGTGGCAATTAAACCGAAAAACATCACTCATGCAGAAGCAGCAGCAGTACCGATCGCAGGTTTAACTGCTTTGCAAGCGCTCAGGGATTTGGGTCAAATTCAAGCAGGAAATAAAGTATTGATTAACGGCGCTTCCGGCGGAGTCGGCACTTTTTCCGTGCAATTTGCGAAAGCAATGAATGCGGAAGTGACGGGAGTTTGCAGTGCTAAAAATAGAGAATTGGTCAAGAGTTTGGGAGCCGATTTTGTCCTGGATTACGCAGAAATTGACTTTACTCAACAAGCCGATAAATATGATATAATTTTAGATGCTGTCGGGACAAGAACATTTGCTGAATGCGAAAAAGTGCTGCAACCAGAGGGAGTTTATATCTCGACTTTGCCAAGTTTCGAGAACCTCGCACCGATGTTAACGAGCTGGTTTTTATCGGGTAAAAAAGCTAAATTCATTCTAGCCAATGCCAATCCCAGCGATTTAGAGGCTTTGCGGGAGTTAATAGAATCCGATAAAGTTGAGCCGATTGTCGATCGCACTTACAGCTTAGCAGAAGTAGCAGCAGCCCACGCTTACAGCGAAACCGGCCGCGCGATCGGCAAAATTGCGATCGTGATTGAATAATGAAGGCACGACACGGGTTTTGACACCGCTACACGGATTAATTATCGATCGTTCCTTCTGCTGCTGAAGTCAGAATAAAGAATGAAGAAGGAAGTCGGAGCAAATATGAAATAACTATTCTCAATTTCCAATTCCAATTAATTACCAATTTCCAATTACCCATTACCAATTACCCATTCCCTATGACTGCTCCCTCAAACTTGGAGACATCCGAACAAGGTTCCGACAACAACCTCGAAGCAATTAGCCCGGAAAACAGCATTGCACCAATCGCAGGCGGTGCGATGGGTTCCCGCAACTTAGAAAACGAATTTCTCGACGAACTTCCCGACGAAGTTGAGATGTCTTTATTCGAGCATTTAGAAGAATTGCGTATGCGACTTTTCTACTCGCTAATTGCAGTAGTAATCGCTGTAATCGGTTGTTTTTTCACAGTTAAACCCATCGTGCAACTGTTAGAAGTACCGGCCGGGCCCGTCAAGTTTCTGCAACTAGCTCCCGGCGAGTATTTCTTTGTTTCTATCGAAGTAGCTGGATACAGCGGTTTGCTGATCGCCACTCCGTTTATTTTTTACCAGATAGCGCTGTTTGTTCTCCCCGGTTTGACTCGGAAAGAACGCAGGTTGCTGGGGCCGGTGTTTTTCGGTTCGAGTTTCCTATTTTTGGGCGGGTTAGTATTTGCTTACATCGCTCTGATTCCGGCGGCGCTCAACTTCTTTGTCACCTATGGAGCGGATGTTGTAGAGCAGTTGTGGTCGATCGACAAATACTTTAAATTTGTGCTGCTGTTAATGTTCAGCACCGGCTTAGCTTTTCAAATCCCGATTCTCCAAGTATTGCTCGGAGTTTTGGGCATAGTTTCTTCCAACCAAATGCTCTCCGGCTGGCGGTATGTAGTCTTGGGAGCCGCAGTTTTGGGAGCGGTTTTAACGCCTTCTACTGACCCTTTAACGCAAAGTCTTTTAGGAGGTGCGGTGCTGAGCTTGTATTTTGGGGGGGTTGGTTTGGTAAAGCTTTTAGGACGCTAAAAACTCCACAGAAAGATCGATCGACTCGCAGCCCAAAAAATATAGAGACGCGATCGCCCGCGCCTCTATAATTACTAAAAGTTAAAATTCAACACCAAAGTTTTGTCAAAACTTTGACTACATTCGGAACTGTTCGACTTCAGGAGTGTAGCCGATCGGCAAAACGTAATCCAGATTCTCGTGGGGACGAGCAATTATGTGATACGATAGCAACTTTCCGCCATCGACCTTTTTAACTGATTCAATTCCAGCAGCAACGGCTGCTTGCACTTCAGAAACATCTCCTCGCACTATAATTGTCCAGTAGGCGCGGGTTATTTTCTCATAGCGAACTAAAGTAACACGGGCTGCTTTCACCATTGAGTCCGCAACTTCTACTGCAGCGGGAAATCCTAAGACTTCAACCATTCCCAGTGCAACACCCATTACAACATTCTCCTAAATTTCACAAGATATCTGACACTCATTGTATGTGAAATTGTTGACAGAAATTGCTTCGGATGATTTTGGTAAGCTAGAAGTCCGATCGCCCAAAATTAAAAAAGCCCCTAAAAAGCCCCAGAAACTGTTGCGGCATTTACATCACACAGCAGGAAGCGCGCCGCAAAGCCCGCCACACAGTCTGGCTTCGCACAGCAGAGTCCAGCGGAACCCTCCCACTCCGGAATCCTTCGGATGTAGCGATCTGGTTTAGCACAGCGGAGCCAAGCGGGACACTCGCACTCCGGTATCATTCGGATGTAACTGGATTTGATATGACTCAGGACTAATAACAGAGGACTGATGGGTGATTCAAAACTCGTCTAGCAACCACTCCGAGGCTCTTTCACCCAAATCTAGAGGAACGCTGACAGCTTTACCCAAGCGGGGGCGATCGCGAGTAGTTACGATATATTCTCTCACCTGTTCTGTGCTCCCCCAGCCGTTGAGGTAATTGGCCACCGCATCCAAATGCTCGAAATAATCAGCCTCCGTCATCGGAAAAGATGCCTGTTCTAAATATTTCCACATAACTTGCACAAAAATCTTGCCCCGTGTTCGCCGCAATCTGATATCGTAAGACTTTCCCCATTTTTCTAGCAGTAGCTGGTGTAAATCCTTGCCCGTCATGGTTGCTCCTGAGTTAATCCATTAAACAATAAAAGACAAAGTTCAAAAAATGTAATAATACTCTAATAAAGGCTGGAAGGCGCATTCTTAAAAGGAATTTTCGCGGCCTAAAATTTGTGCGAGCAGATTAACGGCAATTATCCTCCTTCCTCTGCACGTACAGGTTCGCTAACAGCTAACAAACAAACAAACGTAACTTAAAACCGTAAAGGCAGGTCATGGCTCAATCTTCTGCTGGAAATCCCGATGTCCCCGATATGGGGCGTCGCCAATTTATGAATTTGCTGACGTTCGGTACAGTCACAGGTGTGGCACTGGGCGCACTCTATCCCGTTGTCCAATATTTTGTTCCTCCGGCGAGTGGGGCAGTTGGTGGCGGAGTGACAGCTAAAGATGCTTTGGGTAACGACATCATCGTTAGTCAATATTTGGCTTCGCACCCTGCGGGCGATCGCAGCTTAGCCCAAGGTCTCAAAGGCGACCCCACCTATGTTGTGGTGAAAGAAGACCAATCTATCGCCGACTACGGCATCAATGCAGTCTGCACTCACTTGGGTTGCGTCGTGCCTTGGAATGTTAGCGAAAACAAGTTTATCTGTCCTTGCCACGGTTCTCAATACAACAATGAGGGCAAAGTGGTGCGCGGCCCCGCGCCTTTGTCTCTGGCCTTGGCCCACGCCACTGTCGCAGATGACAAGATCGCTTTTACAACTTGGACAGAAACAGATTTCCGCACCGGCGAAGCACCTTGGTGGTCTTAAACTATTTTGGATTTTAGATTTGAGATTTTAGATAGGGGGTGAATGGTGAAAACCACAGATAACTGCATCCCTAAAGCACTCTCATAATCCAAAATCCAAAATCCAAAATCCAAAATCCAAAATCCAAAATCCAAAATTGTCTGACCTTTGAGATTGAATACTCTAATGCCACAAACTAATTTATCTGCGATATTTCGCCGCAGTGCCAGGACGATCGCGAAAACAGCCTTAATTGCGATCGCAGCCGCAGCATTTTTCCTCACCAGCGACATCGCACTTCCCCAAGCAGCATTTGCTTACCCTTTCTGGGCTCAGCAAACTGCACCCGCTACTCCCCGCGAAGCAACAGGCCGCATTGTTTGCGCTAACTGTCACCTCGGTGCAAAACCGACTCAAGTTGAAGTACCGCAATCTGTTTTGCCAGATACGGTGTTTGAAGCTATTGTCAAGATTCCCTACGATACTAGCGTGCAGCAAGTTGGGGGCGACGGCAGCAAAAGCGGCTTGAATGTAGGCGCTGTAGTGATGTTGCCCGAAGGTTTCAAGATTGCTCCCGCTGACAGAATTCCCGAAGAAATGAAGGAAAAAGTCGGCGATCTTTACTTCCAACCTTACAGCGAAACCCAAGAAAATATTGTTTTAGTGGGCCCAGTACCGGGAGAACAGTACAAAGAATTGGTATTCCCTGTTTTGTCGCCGAATCCGGAAACTGACAAGTCCGTTCACTACGGCAAATACCAAATTTATGTTGGTGGCAACCGCGGTCGCGGTCAGGTTTATCCTACTGGCGAAAAGAGCAATAATACTGTTTACAATGCTTCGGTAGCTGGCAGCATTTCTAAGATTGCTCAACCTGAAGATGGCGGTTATCAAGTGACAATTCAACCTGCCGAAGGTGCAGCCGTTGTTGATACGATTCCTGCTGGTCCAGAACTGATTGTTTCCGAAGGACAAACAGTTGCAGCAGGCGAACTTTTGACGAACAATCCTAATGTGGGCGGTTTCGGTCAAAAAGACGTGGAGATTGTGCTGCAAAGTGCCGATCGAGTTAAAGGATTGATGGCTTTCGTGGCTTTGACCATGCTGGCTCAAATTATGCTGGTTCTCAAGAAGAAACAGGTCGAAAAAGTTCAAGCTGCTGAAATGAATTTCTAAGTGCGGCTGTAATTAGTTGGGTAAGGCGATCGGTGCACACCCAACTATTAGGTAAGTAGGGCGGGTATTCCCCGCCTTATTCTTTGATAAATAACCAGTAAAATAATGTTAATTGATGAGAAGATAGTTGAAGTAGGCCCGCTGAAATGGTTTTATCGGGAAACAAATCCGGTTAACGAAACTGCTAAACCGCCCGTACTGCTGCTGCACGGTTTGCCGTCCCAGAGTTTTACCTGGACTGTAATTATGCCGGATTTGGCTGCACAGGGATTTAGATCGATCGCCCCTGATTGGGTGGGCTACGGGCGATCGGCAAAACCAGACAAGCGCGACTTTGCCTACACTCCCGATGCTTTTGTTGACGCCCTCGCTGGCTTTATTCAAGCTATAGAATTAGAGCGCTTTTCCCTCGTTGTCCAAGGATTTTTAGCTTCAGCCGGGATTCAATACGCTTTACGCAATCCCGATAAAATTGATCGTCTAGCCATCATAAATACACCAGTTTCAGCAGATATCAAATTGCCTTGGAAAATGCAGCAGTTGGGACTGCCTTTTATTGGCGACATGATGACGCAAGACCCGCTTTTGGTTGACAGAACTCTCGAAGGTGGCAGCCGCCAGACAATATCAGACAAGGATTTAGATGTTTACCGCGGCCCGTTTTTGAAGAGTTCGGATGCAGGTCGATCGCTGATGAATACTGTCCGCAATATTCAATTGCCGCAGTCAATGGCCGAAATTGAATCCGGCTTGAAAGGATGGACTCGACCAACTTTATTTGTCTGGGGTTTGACAGATCCTTGGCTGAGTGTTGAACCAGTTCAAAAGTTAGTCGGTTCCCTGCAAAATGCAGAGTTAGTCACACTGGAACAAGCGGGGCATTATCCTCAAGAACATTGGTCAGAAAAAGTTGGCAATTCTGTGATCACTTTTCTGCGCCGCCAGGAGGTAAAATAATATTTTGTACATAACTCTCGGTGCTAGGTCAGTGAACCAGCTCCTCGCCGAGCTGCATTCCCAGGCAGTGCCAGAGAACGAGAAATCTAAAATCTAAAATCTAAAATCGATATGACTCGTCCCCGTTCAATTTTTGCCTTGATGATGGCGTTTTTGATGGCATTTCTGGTTAGTTGCAGCAGTGTCGAAGCAAAAGTTCCAACGACTTACACAGCAGCCCAGACCCAGCAAATTCAGCGCTATGTTCCTACCCTGACAGAGTTCCGATCGCGCATGGATAAACTGGGAACCTTAATTCAAAAACAAAATTGGGTTGATACCAGAACTTACATTCACGGGCCTCTAGGCGACTTGCGGAACACCATGAAAACCGTCTCTGCGAGTTTGTTGCCTAGTTCTCAACAACAAGCTGTTGATTTAACTAAGAGTTTGTTTACCGAGTTGGTTAACATCGATCTTGCTGCTAAAGAGCTTGACTATGCAAAAGTCACGGCCAGCTATCAAAAAGCTGTCAATGATTTCGATACCTTTTTGCAGCTAATTCCTAAAGCTTAATAGCTTTAGGGCTTGGCAGAGGGTACACACGGCTCACCGAGAAGATAATCGGCTCCGTGTGCACCCTACGAAAAACTACGAGAAACTTCTATAAAATCTAAAATTTAAAATCTAAAATCTAAAATCTAAAATCTAAAATTGAATGATTCGCGTTGCAATTATTGGTTGCGGTATTATTGGCGCTTCGATCGCCTTTGAACTAAGTCAATTTCCCGAACTGAAAGTTACTGTGTTCGACAAACAGCCGCCGGCACAAGGTTCTACTGGCGCGGCACTCGGTGTTTTGATGGGAGTTATCAGCCACAAAACTAAGGGTAGAAATTGGCAGTTGAGGGAAACCAGCCTTCAGCGCTACGAAACTTTGATTCCAGAATTGGAAGCAGTTACGGGGCGAAAAATTCCTTTTAACAAACAAGGAATTTTAATGCTTTGTTCGGAGGGAGAGGATTTAATTAAGTGGGAAAATTTGATAGCAACTCGCCGGTCTCAAGGTTGGCAATTGGAACTTTGGGATGTAGAACGAGGGCGCGATCGCTGCCCTCATATCTATTTAAGCGATCGCATTATTGCTGCGATTTATTCGCCTCAAGACCGGCAAGTCGATCCGACGGCGCTAACTTTGGCTTTGATTGATGCTGCGGAACGAAATGGGGTGATTTTTAAGTTTGGGGTGCCCGTTGAAGCAGCGGAGATTGCTGCTAGTTTGGAGTTTGATCGACTAATTGTTTGCGCTGGTTTGGGTTCTGCTGCTGTGACTGCATCGTTAAATCAGTTGGTTGACATTCGCCCGGTGTTGGGACAAGCGCTGCATTTGCGATCGGCCAATCCTTTAGGAAACCCTGATTTTAGCCCAGTAATTACGTGCGATGACGTTCACATTGTGCCTCTGGGAAATCAGGAATTTTGGGTGGGGGCGACAGTGGAGTTTTCCGAAAATGGCGGGGAAATTCAGGCGAATGCTGATATGTTGGCGCAAGTGATGGCGAGGGCGAGTTTGCTTTGTCCGGCCTTAGCAGAAGCTGAAATCATCAGGAAATGGTCGGGATTGCGCCCGCGGCCGGAAGGGCGACCGGCCCCAATTATCGACACGCTTCCCGGTAACGATCGCGTTCTCATCGCCAGCGGCCACTATCGCAACGGTGTTCTGCTTGCCCCTGCAACAGCGCGATCGATTCGAGAAATGATTTTGCAATAATTAACAAATGTTAATACAATCAAGATAGCCATTCATATCTTACATCTAAATATGTCCGACAAACCTTTAGGTAAACCGCGCTCTTTGTGGCGAGTAATTTTGCTGTCTGGAGTCAGCTTGCTGCTATATTACGGATGGTACAAATGGATTATTCAAGAAGAATTGCGTCGCTATAACGGCAGCGGTTGGTCGGGAACTCTTTGCTTGCTTCCCTTTGTTTTAGGAGTAGCCGTCCCTCAAGCTTTGCGGATATTCGATCCTGACGTTCCCGGATGGTTTGGTTGGTTTTCCTTGCTCGGTATTGCTTGGATTTACATCGTGCAGTTCAAACTTTACAACACAGTGAACGAATTGTACCGCCAAGAAGGAATCAAAGAACCGCTAACAGTTTGGTGGATTTTTGTACCAGGTTTAAATTTAGTTGTCGGCTTGCGACAAATCCACTTTTTGAGCCAGTTTTGGGCGAGAAAACAGGGAATTGAAGTTAAGGATAACTTAGCCGAAAGCATTCCTTTCCTCTCAGCTAACGCCTAAATAAATTAAGCTCCAATCGCTTGGCGCTGCGAGTAAATTTCTTCTATAAGCAGGTCACGCAGTTCATCAGCAATGTCCGTGGGAGGGTTGCCTGCGAGGGCGCGTCCAATCAGCCGTTCTGCTTCCCGGAGTTGGGTACACTCAATGGCAAGTACGGCGGCGCTCCGATGCAGTATAGAACGAGTAGGCTCAAAATCCCATTCGTTTGCTACTAAATCCGCTGCCGCCCGTTCTTTCGCAAAGGCGGCTCTGGTGAGTGCAGTCACTTGGTCGATATCACCGCACTGACGGGCGAGAACGGCTCGATCGACCAGTTCCATTGCTTCGTGGTGAAGGGCTTCTACGGTCTGCATTTTTTGACGATCCGTGCTTTGGGAGTACCGAACTCAATTACAGATACATAGCCAGGAGCTACGTCATCTGAAGGGCGGATTTGTTCTAATTTGATGTTAACTCTGGCTTGAATAATGCTGTCAGAACCTTTACGAATCCCGGAGACTTCTAAGCGGGCTTTGCGCTGAAATAGCGTGCCTGGATCTTCGAGCGAACCAAGCCAAAAGTCAAAACCTAAGCTTTTACCTTTGACTGAGCGTTCGATGATGGTGAGTCCAGTGAGGTGAGGCATGATGAGCGCCGCGATACCGTAGGCTCCATATTCAGTGGCAACTTCCCGATCGGCGTTGAACCGACGGATAGTATCATCGATCGCATCCCATTGAATTTGGATTTCACAGGGTTGAATCCCCTCGATTGTCAGCGTCACAGGGATAGAGTGTCCTCCATCGTCGAGGCAAACGGCGGCTGCATCTGCACAGATGGCTCCGAAGGTGAGTGACCAGCCTGGACGTTCGGGCTTGTTCTCGCGCAGGTCATTCAGGAAGAGAATTTTAATCGGGTTAAGGTTGGTCATCTGAGGAGATGGCTCCGGGCGATCGCATCTCCAGAATCTTACAGCATATAGTCTTCAGCCATGTTGTTCTTTTAGCGAGTTCACCCGAATTTATGGTTGAAAACCAAACTATTGGTAAACCCGCCCTTACCGATGACTCTTCACCAGAACCGATTCGGCAAATCCCCCAAAATGAGTTTGAGTTCCGGTTCGTTGACCCGCTTAATTGCTTTAGGAATACTTACCCACTGCCGCTTTCTCTTGCTAGCTTCGGGCCAAATTTCCAGAACTGCTTGCACTTGCATTAAAAATACCCCTACCTGACAAATATAGCCGGACTTTTGATACTCGTATGTTCCCAGCAAATCAGGGAACACTTTACCCAACAAACCTGCTTCTTCCCAAGCTTCCTTGGCGGCGGAATCTTGGGGAGTCATGTCAGGTTCAATTAATCCTTTAGGAATCACCCAGCGCTTGCTAGCCGAAGAAGTAATTAGCATTACTTCAATTTTTCCATCTTGAATACGATAGGGAATTACCCCCGATTGCTCAATCAATACAGCGCTTCTTATACTCATGAGTTCTGCAATATTTATGGGTAAAAACGCTACTGCAACTTCATCAAAAGTTGACAACTAAAAAATAAACATTGCATCCTGATTTGCGCTAATTCCCCGGTTGAGAGACAACAAAGTGGAGAATAGAGATATTGGGCTTTTCCCCTATGTGGAAAATAGGAAATTCCAATGCACTCCCACTGAACAATAATATTATTATAATAACCTGGCGCAATCCTCTACCGACAAGCAGATAAAAGCCGAGCGCCAATATCGGCCTTTATCTGCGCCGGTATGGGGTTTTACACCTAATCTTTCTTCGCCTTAGCCTCCAAATTTTCCATCCGACTCCTCAAATCTTGATTCTCCTTTTTCACCTGGTCTAATTCCTCCCGCAACTGCTTTACCGCTGCATCAGAACCAGCATTTTTCTGCACTCTTTGCACAGCTTCATCAGCCATGCGGCGAACGCGGCCATCGGGAGTTTGGTCAGCTAAAGAACGCAAAATGCGAATTGCTTTGCGAGTTTGCATTTGTCCTAATCCCGCTACTACAGAGACTTGAGTCAAGAAAAACGTCTCTTTAGATAATTCTGCCAATCGCTGCAAAATCCGTTCTAAATTGACCTTAGTTTGACCAGCCGAAATTGTGCCCAAAGATCGAATTGCAGCCAAGCGCAAAGCTTGCGGAGTACCCGCCGCAGTGTATTTCAAAATTAGATTCAGCGCATCTTCAGAAGTTTTCATGTGCGCCAAACCTGCGATCGCACCCGATCGCACTACCTCATTCCAGCCCTGACGCTCTTTCAGCACCAATTTTAACTCTTTCAGTACCTGTTCGTCGGTCGGTTTTTCGTCGGGGTTAGCCCCTGCAATGGAGCCCATAGCACTCGCTGCTGCTGCTTCTACGTAATAGCTGTCGTCGCCTTTTTCCACGATCGACCTCAGCCCTTTATAAGTTTCGTGAGTTGGGATTTTACCCAGCGCATTCACCACAGCGCGACGAACACGAGCATCTTTATCTTTTAAACCACTTACTAAACCTTCAAAAACTTGGTCGAGTTTAATTTCAGCTAACTGGCCCGCCACTTCGGCCCGTACTGCCCAAAACGGCTCTTTCTTGAGAACTTCTGACAGCGTTTTCACCGCTTCCAGCCCTCCCTTTTTCGCCAAAGCGTGGGCAGCGTAAATCCGGGAAACAGGGTCTGGATCGAATTGCAACTGAGCTTTGAGCTCCGCCACTCCATACTCTAAAACAACTGTTTTTAAGTAACTATTGCCGACATCAAAACTGATAAACGCCGGCTTCTCTTCTAGGGGAAAATAGAAGCTTTGCTCGCGTTCGTATATTCTGACGGTGAAAGTTTTTAGGTTAGCAGTAGAACGAGCATAACTGTTATCTTCTGCATCTTTTTCCGGCTTGTAACCGAAGCCTATGGGAATTTTTAGGTCAAAGACCTCTTTGCTGTTGCCGTTGTCATTTTTGCTATCTTTTACCTGAGTTTGGGTGACAGTAACTTTTGCTAATTTGCTGTCGCCATCCCAGGAATAAGCAACTTTATAATCGGGATGACCGCCGCGATAAACGTACTGGTCAAACAAAAACATGAGATTGCGACCGGTAGCCTTTTCTATCGCCCTGAGCAAATCGATGGTTTCTACAGTTTTGTGAGCGTTATCCCGCACAAAAGTGTGAATTGCTTTGTAAAATAATTCGTCGCCCAACTCGGCGCGAATCATGTGATAGACGCAAGCGCCTTTTTCGTACAAATGGCGATCGTACAATTCAATGGCTTCGCGGTAAACGTGAGTAACGATCGGGCGGCGGTAGCGGGAACTGTCTTCAGCTAAATAATTGCGGGCTTCATTTAACATATAGTAAGCCGCGTCTTCTTTGCCGTATTCTTTGTCAGTCCACAGCACCTCGGAATAAGAAGCCATGCCTTCTTTTATCCAAGCATGAGACCAATGTTTAATTACTACTAAATCACCGAACCACTGGTGAGCTAATTCGTGGGCGACTAAGCTTTCAGTACCTCGATTGTCGAGGGTGGCACGTTCGTCTAACAAGCACCTATCTGTTAGCAAAGTTGTCGAAGTATTTTCCATACCGCCGAAGATGAAATCATCGACGCAGACTTGAGCGTATTTGGGAAAAGGGTAAGGATAGCCAAATGCTTCAGAAAAGAATTCAATCATTTGAGGCGTTTTGCCCATGCTGCGCTTAGCGTCTGCTTCGCGGCTTCTTTCCACGTAATAATTAACTGGTTTGCCGTTCCATTCGTCTTTAATTTCGGCAAAATCACCGACTGCTAAGGTCATTAAATACGTCGGGTGTACCTGGCTTTGAAACCAGTGATAAATTTTATCGTCGCCTTCGTTTTTTGTACTAATTAATTCCCCGTTGGAAATAGCAAATAGTTGTCTCGGAACTTGGACTCGAATTTCTGAAGTAGCGAGTTGTCCAGGATAATCGAAACAGGGAAACCAGAAGCGGGAATCTTCGTCTTCGCCTTGAGTCCAAACTTGTGTTGGTTTGTCTGGATAGTGTTTGTCCGGGCCGACGAAATAGAGGCCGCGCTGGGGTTTTTCCACCGAGTATTCGATCGCAATTGTAATTGGTTGGTAAACTTCGGTGGGTTCGTGCAGTTGAATTTGCAGCACTTCGCCATCGCTGTCGAAATTTTGCTCAATTTCGCCGACTTTTACTGATTTAATATTCAGGTTGACCGCATCTAAGGTTAATTTGTCAATACCGCTGCGGACTGGATTGAGGCGGATACTGCAAGTGCCGCGAAAGCTTTGTTTGGGAATATTCAGCACTAAGTCGAGGAAAATATGCTCTACTTGACCGGGGCGATCGGGATTGTAATGCGGCCGAGCACCGGGCATCTCGAAGGATTTGTGACCGTTTTCAGAATCAAAGTAAGTGTGTGACATTGTGGTGGCAAAGTTGTGAGTCGATCGGCGATCGCTGGCAGCGCAGATCCGCCTGAAGTGCCAGCTTATTATAGAGTAGCGCGTCCTACTTGCTGTTGTCCCTAATCTGGTTAAAAACTGGGTCGATCGTTGACTGAAGGGAAAATATGATTTTTTCGCTACAATATCAGCAAGGCTAATGTCTGTAATCATCAGCCTGCAATTGAAATTGAGAGGGAAATCTGTATGACAGCTACACTATCAGTTCCCAGTTCGATCGAATCTTGGCTTGGCGACGAAGCCGAAGACTTGCTCACCCATCAAGCGAAAGTTTCTAAAGATTTGTTGCACCTGCCGGGGCCGGATTGGGTCGATCGCATTTTTGCTCAAACCGATCGATCTCCCCAAGTTTTGCGATCGCTTCAGCAACTTTATTCTAGCGGACGCTTGGCAAATACCGGCTATTTATCCATCCTGCCGGTAGACCAAGGAATCGAACACTCGGCGGCCGCTTCTTTTGCACCGAATCCCATCTATTTTGACAGCGAAAACATCATCAAACTAGCAATCTCTGCTGGCTGCAATGCTGTCGCGACAACGCTGGGAGTTTTGGGAAGCGTATCTCGCAAATACGCGCATAAAATCCCTTTTATTGTCAAGCTCAATCATAACGAATTGCTGACTTATCCCAATCAATTCGACCAAATAATGTTTGCGACCGTCGAGCAAGCTTGGAATTTGGGAGCGGTTGCAGTGGGAGCAACAATTTATTTTGGTTCGCCGGAATCGACGCGACAAATCCAAGAAGTCAGTCAGGCTTTTGCCCACGCTCACGAATACGGAATGGCGACAATTCTGTGGTGCTATCTCCGCAACGATATCTTTAAACAAGACAAAGATTATCACGTTGCAGCCGATTTAACCGGGCAAGCCAATCACTTGGGAGTGACAATTCAAGCTGACATTATCAAGCAGAAATTGCCCGAATGCAACAACGGCTATGGAGCAGTTGCTAAAGCTAGCGACCACAGTTACGGCAAAACCGACAAGCGGGTTTATTCGGATTTGACAACGGATCACCCGATCGATCTAACTCGCTATCAAGTGCTCAACTGTTATGCGGGAAGGATGGGTTTAATTAACTCCGGCGGTGCTTCGGGGAAAAGCGATTTTGCAGAAGCAATTCGCACGGCGGTAATCAACAAGCGCGCTGGCGGCTGCGGCTTAATTTCCGGCCGCAAAACTTTTCAGCGTCCCTTTGAAGAAGGCGTAAAATTGTTCCACGCCATCCAAGACGTTTATTTGTCGCCAGAAATCTCGATCGCCTAAAAATTTACCGCACAGAGATTTGCCTCAATATTACAACCTAAATGTAGGTGGACACGACCCACAAATCGTCGTAAACGTAGGGTGCACACTGTGCACCTTATGTGATTTAAATTCCTTAATCTAAGTGGCAACTTAGCTGTAGTATTAATACTAGCTGAACATCTATACAGACACCGTATATAAATTTAAAAATGCCCTACAGCCTTGTTTTAAACCTGCGGCCAGTTGCACCAATTCCATCCCAGTTTTTAACGGGACGGCATCTCCACGCTTTGTTTTTGAACCTTGTGAGTGCTGTAGACACCGATTTGAGCGCGTACCTGCACGACCAATCTCAGGAAAAAGCTTTCACTTTAAGCCCTTTCCAAGTAAGGAGAAAAGAGCCTTACAAAAGCAGTACGCCGCCGCCGCAAAAGAGAGTTTTGCCTCCTGCTTCCCGCACAATTTCGCAGGCTGTACAATGGGAACACAAGCAAGCTATTCAGGAAAATACGCCGATTTGGTGGCGAATTTCTCTGCTGGATGACGGTTTGTTCGATCGCCTAACTCAACTTTGGCAGCAACTTAATTTCGAGAGCCCTTGGCATCTCGGGCCGACAAATATATACATTACTAATATTTTGAGCGAACCGCAATCAAACCAGCCTTGGGTAAACTTTTGTACTTACGCCGAATTGTTCGAGAGAGCTTCGGAAACTGAGCGCCAAATTGCTTTTACTTTTTGCACTCCTACTAATTTTCGGCAAGGTGTATACGATAGTGCTATGCCCACTCGTGAGAGTATTTTTGGCAGTTTAGCGAATCGCTGGAACAAGTACAGCAGGATTGCGATCGAACCTACTTTCACAGAAGCTATTTTTCCCAGTTTCTTCGATATCCGAACCGAAGTTTGTACGGATTCTCGCAGTAAATTTATTGGCTGTGTCGGCGATATTAGTTACCGAATTATGGGAGATATAGCTCCTGCTACTATCAAGCAAATTAATACTTTAGCAGATTTTGCGCTTTACAGCGGAGTCGGGCGAAAGACGCCGATGGGTATGGGAATGACTCGCCGATTGCAGGATTTTTAATCATTCACTTTTAGGCTGAATTTCACTGACTATTTCATAAACATCAGTGTCGGGAAGTTTCGCAAACAAAGGCGTCATCTGCTTTAATATTTCCTGATAAGCTTCGCTTTGATTGGCTGCCATCTCTTCTACGCTTTCCCAAAAAATGATGGCAATACCTTTGTCTGTATTGGGCAATTGCAGCAAATACGCTCCCTTAAAACCTGTGGCATAAGTTGCAACGGCTTTTTCAAAAAGTTCTTCGGCTTCTTTAAATTTTCCCGGTTTAAATTCGCCAATGGCCACGTAGGCAAACTGATGTCTGAGAAAGTCTAGAAATTCTGACATATCTTTTTCCTCACTCAATAGCGATACACCAAGTTATATTTTACCCGATCGCCCGAAATTTGTGAACTTCACAGGTTGGAGTTTCGCCCTCAGCTCATCGGCGGATTTATTAATTACACGTAACTGCGATCGCCACTCAAATACAAACTTTTTGAGTCAGGCGGCTGGAATCTTTATTAAATAAACTATTGAATCGCTGATTTTAGACGTTCACAATCCTCGGTACCCTGGAGCGACTTCTACCGCTAGTACCCAAGGTAAAGCTGCGGATAACTCAAGTCTTGTGTGTAACTGCGAGCCTACACAAAGCCGTAAAAAGTTGCCAGTCAAAAGCGGTTTTTTGCAATAACCCTATTGAATTCTTTAAAACTCACCTGTAACAATAATAACAGAGGAATACAAACAAAGTAAAGATCCAGCTAAAACCCATGAAAAAAATATTAGTAATTGAAGACGATGATTTAATTCGAGAAACGGTATTAGAACTTCTGCAATCGCGCGGTTTTGAAGCTGTGGGTGCTGAAAACGGAAAAGTCGGTATCCAGTTAGCAGCCGAAATTCCCGATTTAATTTTGTCTGATGTCATGATGCCAGAACTAAACGGTTTTGAAGTATTCGCAGCCGTGCGATCGCACCCTGCAACCGCCAGCATTCCGTTTATTTTTATGACTGGTTCAGAAATGGAAAAAGCGCTGGAACTTAAAGCAGACGGCTATCTCAAGAAACCTTGCAGCCTCGCAGAAATGCTCCGGGCGATCGCCACTCAACTCGAAAAACCGACAGTTGCCAACCCAAAATATCAAAAAGTACAGGACAATTCTGCGCCATCAAATCTTAGCTTGCGCGCCAGGAATCAAAAATCTCGGTTTGAGATTGCCTCGGCTTGCTGACAATGACGCTCACAGTAACGTTAGTGATACAGAAGTTGAGGGGATTTCAAATTGGTTCCAGCCAGGGGTGGCTTAGACTGGGTATGTTGAATTTGGTTAAATATTTATGAACGCACAACCCAAAGGCCGCCTAGTTTGGAATCACTCTACCCACCTTCCCGGTTTGATACCAATTTTAGAGCGCCTCACCCTAAAAATCGGCATTCAAACTGTCACTCCGGGCGTCATCAACAAAGTTAAAGGACACATCCCCCGCATGACATTAAGAGTGTCAGTACCCATCCGCGGGGGATTTAAAATCATCGCCAGACAGGGCAAAACCGTACAAGAAGTCTTTATATTAACCACTCTCAGTCAAGGGGACTTGGAAGAGACGATCGCCCAAACCCTAGCCAAGTGACAATATTTTCTTAGCAAGCAAAGCCCGAGCCCTAACTGAAGTAGTTTCATCGCTGTGGGTGATTTCCTCAAGTCTGGCCGAAACTTCCGCTAACCAATCCGGTTTAACAGTCGCAGCAGCCGCCAAAGCTTGCAAACCCCCCGCTGCTGCGTAGCGAACCACCCATTCGGGATCTCGGGACGCTTGCAGTAGCGTTTTCACAGCGCGAAGTTGAGCATCTGCTATTTGTTCTGCCGGCATTAGTTCCCAACAAATAGTCCCCAAACCCCTCGCCGCGGCCCGCCGCACGCTCAAAGCAAAGTCATTCGCTGCTGCATCGAGCAAAATCTCCAAACCCCTGGGGTCGCCAATTCCCGCCAAAGCCCGAACAGCCCAAGCTCTCGCCCCGTAATTGTAGCCGTCAAGCTGTTCTAGAAGCGGCAGCACCGCAGGTTCTCCGAGCTGAATTAGCCCATCAACGGCGGCAACAGCGGCGCCTGGGTTGTTGTAACCGAGCACTGTAATTAAGGTAGGAATTGCTTGTTTTGAGGAAGCTGCCGCCAGTGCTTTGACTGCGTTTAACAAGCCTTCGGAAGAATCTGCTTGTTCGACAGCCTGAATTAGTTCTAATGCCATTTATTTGTAAGCTTTACCGTGACTATTTTGACACTCCCTGGCCTGAAGGCACAGGGATTCTTGGATGTAAGGATTCAGGTCTAAACTTGAGGGATTAAAGATGGGGTCTGCACAGCGGAGTTAACCATTGCCTTTATAGCCTG
>NZ_JAUBRM010000083.1:0-28228 GCF_036701905.1 Microcoleus sp. MON2_D5 | reverse complement strand
GCTAAATATAATCTTTTCAATTTTCCTAACTTGAAAAGATTTGATGCCTTTTCACAATTCATATAGGATTGCTATATTTTGTAAATCAACGGTAATTGTCTTAGCTTAGTAGTAATACCAGTAAAAAAAAATAATCCAACTTTAGACAAGCTTTAAACGGCTCTTTAAAATCTAAAGTTTCAAAGGCTATCAGCAATGCAAATTCTGATTACTCCGCGCTATTTTGACTTGCCTCTTGCTATTCCCCTGCCAAAGGTTGTAAATTAAAATAGAGTTGAGTTGCAATCTTGGTAAGAATATGATAAGTTTGGGCCACTAGGTTTCGGGTGAGGCGGAAAACTTGCAGCGAAAAACTCAACTCTACAAATAAATCTGCGGGCTTTGCAAGCACACAGCGCACTCTCAAACGTGCGCTTCAAGTTCCCCAATAATGAGCTAGGTAACTCCATCCGCTGCTGATTTTTTTTATTCCTAAAAAATAGCAAAAGGATACCAGTAAAAAAATGCCAGTTTACGCAACAGCCAAACCGCGATAGTCATCAGTCATTCCAAATCTAAAATCTATAATCTAAAATCTAAAATGGTATGACATCTGTTTTTGAGTCAACTTTAACGCCTGCTGGTTGGAAAATTCTTTTAGTAGAAGACTGTGCAGAAGATGCAGAACTCATTCAAGAACTGCTGTCTGAACCCCAACTAGGACAATCAATTGATCTGACCAATGTAGTTCGCCTCCGGGAAGCTATAGAAATTTTAAGCGACAAAATTTTTGATGTAATTTTATTAGATCTTTCACTTCCTGAGAGCCTAAAATTTAATACTTTTTTCCGCCTTCAAGATTGCGGTATAAATACTCCGATCGTCCTTCTGACAGCGGCCGATGACGAAGAACTGGCTGTCGAGTTAATTGCCGCCGGCGCCCAAGATTATCTGGTGAAAAGACAGGTAGACAGCCGGCTGCTGGTGCGGACGCTCAGGTGCGCGATCGCCCGCCAGAAACGGCAAGCAGAATGGCAAAAAAGTCAAGAGAAATACCTGCGGGTTGTTGACAATATCAGAGAAGTAGTTTTTGAAACAAATACTGCTGGGAATTGGACTTTTCTTAATGCGGCTTGGACGGAAATTACCGGATTTACCGTTGATGAAAGCTTAGGAACTTCCTGTTTGAGTTACATTCATTCTGAGGATCAATACCACTATTTAAATTTGTTTAGACATCGGATACTAAATCAAGAAACACCCTGTTGTTATCAAAGTCGATATGTTACCAAAAATGGCGAAATTCGGTGGGTGGAAGTGCAAGAATTTTTTATTTTGGGCGGGAACGGAGAGGCGCAGGGGACGACAGGAACTATCAACGATATTACAGATAAAATTTTAGCTCTTTCAGAACTAGAAGCTAGTAAAAATTTTTTAAATTCTACGCTTGATGCAGTTGCCGACCCACTTTTTGTCAAGGATGAACAGCACCGTTGGATACTGTTAAATGATGCTTTTTGCAAGCTGATCGGGAAGCAGCGCGAGGAACTGATGGGCAAATCGGATTATGACTTTTTCCCAAAACAAGAAGCTGAGATTTTTTGGCATACTGACCAACAAGTGTTTAGGACGGGTAAAGAAAAGGAGAGTGAGGAAATATTTACCGACGCCAACGGTGCAAAGCACATTGTGTCTACTAAAAAAACTGTCTTTGAAAATACCGATGGCAGTAAAATTCTTGTGGGGATAATTCGAGATATCACTCAGGATAGGCGCAAACAATTAGCCCAGCAAGAAAGCGAAGCTAGACTGCGGCAACTTACTGCCAATTTGCCCGGAATAATTTATCAATTTCGCCTATCAACCGACGGCCAAAAAAGTTTTCCTTATATTTCTTCAGCTAGCCGCGATTTATATGAATTGGAACCCGAAAATATTCAGCAAAATCCCCAACTACTTTTTAGTTGTATTCATCCAGACGACCGCCAAAAATTTGAAGAATCAATTGCTGTTTCTGCGGCAAATATGCAGCTTTGGTACCAGGAATGGCGCGCGGTTTTCCCGTCGGGAAAAATTAAGTGGTTGCAAGGGATTTCGAGACCGGAACGAGTTAATTTTCCCACAGAAATAGGGCAGGAAGGCGATATAGTTTGGGAAGGCATGGTGCTGGATATTACTGATTTAAAACAGGCAGAAGCAGCTTTGCGGGAGAGCGAAGCCAGATTTCGCTCGCTCGTTGAGAATATCCCCGGCGCTATCTGCCGCAGCTTGTATGATGCTGATGAGACGATGGTATTTATTAGCGATGAAATTGAGGAAATTAGCGGTTATCCTGCTGAGGATTTTATTGGCAAGAACTGCTGGAGTTTTACTAGCATTATCCATGAGGCAGACAAGGAAATGGTCGATCGACAAATCAGCGCAGCAGTAGAGTCAAAACAGCCGTACAATCTAGAATACCGGATTGTTCGTGCTGACGGGGCGGTGCGGTGGATCTCGGAAAGAGGTAGGCCAACTTACAATCTAGAAGGGCTGGTTTCGTGGCTCGACAGAGCGATTTTTGACATTACCGATCGCAAACAAGCCGAACTGACTCTGTGCCTGGTAACTCAAGCTGTAGACAGCGCTAGTGATGCGATCGCGATCGCAGATTTGGACGGTTATTCTGTTTATCACAATCAAGCATTTATTCAGCGTTACGGCTATACAGTTGAGGAACTAAATAATGCCGGCGGCCCAGCAGTAATGTACCCCAAATCTCAAGATTTGAGAAAGTTATTTAGGGTGCTGCGGAAAGGTTTTTCCTGGGAAACTGAAATTGAAATAAAGAGTAAAAATGGCAATATTATAGAAACTTTTTTGCGAGCTAACTGCATTAAAGATAGCGCTAGTCAACCGATAGGAATGATAGCCATAATTGCCGATCTCACAGAAAGAAAACGCACCGAATCGGCATTAAAACTCAGTCAAGAGCGATTGCAGTTGGCGGTTTCAGGCAGCTCTTTGGGGCTGTGGGATTGGAATATACCTACTGGCGAAACTTATTTCGACTTTTATTGGAAATCAATGCTTGGCTATGCAGAAACCGAAATTGAAAATAACCTCAAAGGTTGGGAAAGTTTGCTGCATCCAGAAGACCGAGTGAAGGTAATGGAATGTTTAAATTCCTATTTGGAAGGTGAGACTGATATCTATGAAGTTGAATTTCGGATGCTCAACAAAGCGGGCAATTGGCAGTGGATTCTGGCGATGGGCAAGGTAGTCGAGTACGACGAATGGGGTGCGCCGTTGCGGATAACAGGCACTCATAAAGATATCAGCGCCCGCGTTGCAGCAGAAGCCGAAAAAACGCAGTTGATCGCATCTCTGCAACAACTTGCCGAACAGTTGCAAGCAGCGCAAAAAATAGCCCGCATCGGCAATTGGGAATCCGATAGGGAGACAGGAATTATTACTTGGTCGGAAGAACTGTTTCGAGTTTACGGTCGAGAATTGAATCGGCCGCCGACAATGGAAGAACTTTTAGAGCAAATTCATCCCGATGACAAAGAAAGGTTTTCACAAGTTGTGCAAAAGGCAGTGACTGAAGGGACAGCTTACGACATCGACCACCGCATCTATGTTCCATCAGGAGAAATCAGGCACGTTAACGCTAAAGGACAATCTGTTAAAAATGAGTTGGGTCAGGTAGTGAGGCTGTTTGGCACGGCAATGGACATTACCCATCGCAAAAAAGCCGAAACTGCTTTGCAAGAAAGTGAACAGCGATTTCGAGCTGTATTTGAACAAGCGGCGATCGGCATTGTGAAAGTGTGGCAAGACGGTCAATTTTTGAATGCAAATCAAGGCTTTTGCAATATTGTCGGATACTCGGAATTGGAACTGAAAGCGCGAAATGTTGGGGATATTTCTCACCCCGAAGATGTAGCAGCCGATGTCGAGTCGCGCGACAGACTGTTAGCTGGGGAAATTTTTAATTATTCCCTTGAAAAACGCTTTATTCGCAAAGACGGTTCATTTGTTTGGGCTAATATGACTGTATCTTTAGTGCGGGATGGGTTTGGGGAACCTAGCTATGTAATTGGTGTGATTGAAGATATTAGCACTCGCAAACTTGCCGAGGCTATCTTGCGCCAGCAATTAAAGCGAGAACGTTTGGTAGTAGGAATGCTGGAACGCATTCGCTCTTCTCTCAATTTAGAAGAAATTTTGACAAAAACTGTTGCTGAAGTACGGCATTTTTTACAAACAGACCGGACAGTTATTTATCAGTTTAATCCCGATTGGAGCGGTTTTGTAAATGTCGAGTCAGTGGGCCAAAATTGGCTGGCTATTCAGGGAATAACTATTAACGATTCCTGCTTTGAAGACAGCTATGCTTCTGCTTACGAACACGGTCGCGCTGTAGCTGTGGATGATATTTACAAAGCTGGTCTTTCCGAGTGCTACATTAATTTATTAAGTCAATTTCAGGTGCGAGCTAATTTGGTAGTGCCGATTTTGCAAAGCGAGAAGTTGTGGGGGCTATTGATTGCTCACGAGTGCGCTAGTCCCCGCCACTGGCTGGAAATTGAGGTCGAGTGTCTCAAACAAATTAGCGTGCAGTTGGCGATCGCGATCCAGCAATCAATGCTGTTTGAGCAAGCACAAAGTGAAATTGCCGATCGCAAACAAGCCGAGTCAGCTTTGCAGGAATCCGAAGCGCGAGAACGTTCAAAAGCGCTAGAGTTAGAAGCAGCTATTAACAAACTCAGAACCACTCAAGCTCAGCTCGTTCAAAATGAAAAAATGGTGAGTTTGGGTCAGTTAGTTGCTGGTGTTGCTCACGAAATTAATAACCCTGTTAGTTTTATTCACTGCAATCTCACTCCGGCTCGCAATTACGCTTTAGATTTGCTGGAAGTGATTAAATTTTACCAGCATTACTGTCCTAATCCTCCAGCTCAAGTCTTGGAGAAAATTAATGAAATAGACTTGGATTATATTGCTGAGGATTTCCCGAGATTGTTTAATTCGATGCAAGTAGGAACCGAGCGAATTGTCGAGATCGTGAAATCGCTGCGTAATTTTTCCCGATTGGACGAGTCCGCTGCGAAGTCGGTTAACATTCACGAGGGAATTGACAGCAGTTTGATGATTTTGCAAAATCGGTTAAAATCTCACAGCAGCCATGGAGAAATTCAGATAGTTAAAGATTACCAAGTATTGCCACAAATTGAATGTTTTCCGGGCGAGTTGAATCAGGTATTTATGAATATTTTAATTAATGCGATCGATGCTTTGGAAGAACGAGACAAGCAGCGTCCGATCGAGGAGTGCGATCGACACCCACGCACGATCGCTATTCGCAGCTATCAGGCGGCTGCCGGCTTCGTAGCGGTATCTATTGCGGATAACGGGCGGGGGATACCGGAGTCAGTGCGATCGAGGCTGTTTGACCCCTTTTTCACGACTAAACCTGTGGGCAAAGGTACGGGTTTGGGATTGTCGATTTGTCACTCGATTATTGTCGATCGCCACGGCGGCAGATTGAGCTGTATTTCCACACCGGGAGAGGGAGCGGAGTTTTTGATTGAAATTCCTGTGCGACCGAATTTAACTGGTACGAACTCAAATTTGGGGCAATAAAGTAGGAATTTGTAATTAGAACGTGGGCAGCGGAAATGAGTAATATCTCACATCTTGCACCCTTCTCAAGAACAGGCAAGATGCCTGTTCAACAACGAGTGAATTTTATGGTGGGACAGGCATTTTGCCTGTTGCTAAACAAGTAATTGAGAAGGGTGCAAGATCTCAGTAATATCAAATACAGTAGCATCGGAATTCTACCCAGAAAGCGAGCATTATCCTTGCTCCGGGTCACTCGATAGCGTCCCGCTCGCACTGCACTCGGAAAATTATTATTCCGATGCAAAGGTCAACAATATGAGTTAGGAGTTATGAATTATGAGTAGACAATTAAACGCGATATTACTAATTATCAATTACCAATGACCTTCAACTTTTACATAAAAATCGGGGAAGATTCCGAGTTACTGCTGGCGTGACAAATGCGGTTTTTGCCTTCGGTTTTGGCTTGATAAAGGGCGCTGTCAGCGCTGCGAATTAGGGTGTTGGGAGATTCCTCGGCAGAAGGAATCGCTGTCGCAATGCCGCAACTGAGGGTAACGTAGGGCCCGATCGACGATCGCGCGTGGGGCAGTTTCAAGCTGGCGATGCCGTCGCAAATTTTCCGGGCGACAACGTTTGCCCCTTGGGCGCTGGTGTTCGGCAGCACTAAGGCAAATTCTTCGCCACCGTAGCGGGCAGTCAAATCCCCAGACCGGTTGGTGGCTCTGGCGATCGCCCCGGCAACTTGGCGCAAACAATCGTCCCCGCCCAGGTGCCCATAAAACTCGTTGTAAAGTTTAAAAAAGTCGATGTCAAACATAATTAAAGACAGCGGCAGTTCCTCTCTTGCCAATCGCCGCCACTCTAAGGCCAAAACCCGATCGAAGTGGCGGCGATTGGCAATGGCGGTCAGTCCGTCCGTAGTTGCCAGTTGCTGCAATTTTTGATTGGCTATTGCTAGCTTGCGGTAAAGTTGAGATTGTTCGATCGCGATCGCCACTTGATTTGCCAAATGCTGTAAAAAATCTATTTCCCACTGCTGCCATTCCCTGACACCGCAGCAATTGTATGCTGTCAGCATTCCCCACAAACTATTGCCATTTTCTGCGATCGAATCCGGCAAATTTTTACCCTCCGCCTGCGGTTTGCCACTCGCCTGCTGCCAGATATAATTTTCTGCTGCATCTTGATTTTTCTCGACTTCCCAAACAAGGGCTTCTTGTGTTTTTTTTGCCGTTTCCCAGTCGCCTGATTGCCAAATTGGCACGCTGATAACTGCTGCAATTTCACAATCGGCCAGCAATTCTTTGCAACTGCCAGCCAAGGGGGCAGTGCTGACATCTGCTATTGCTTGTACCGACTGGGATTCGACTAAAACAAAGCAGGACACCGCCAAAGCAGCACTAATATTTTGGTTTTCAATATAACCTTCTGGCAAACCGTCACCGGCGACGATCGCACCTTTTTGCTCTTCCCCGTCCAATTGAGACGCCCAATCCTGACAGCGATAAATTAAAACGCGGTCTGTTTGGAGAAATTGGCGCACTTCTGCAACGGTATTTTGGAGAATGCTTGCCGGATCAATTGACGATCGAATATGTTCGATCATTTTGCCCAACAGCCGCTGTCGCAGAGCCTGCTGCCGCAATTGTTCTTCGATTTCCTGGCGTTCGATCGCGTAATGGATTGCCCGCACCAGCAGAGTTCGGTGGAATCTTCCCTTTACCAAACAATCTTGAGCGCCCCAGCGCAATACCGACCGGGCCATATTTTCATCGTTGATATCTGTCAGCACCACAATTGGCAATGTGGGCCATCGCCCTTTCAAAACTGCGACATCCTCGCTTCCCCTCAAGCTGTCTGACCCTGACAAATCTAATAGTATGGCGTCAAACTTGTCTACTTCCAGACGCCCAACTCCTATCTCCAGAGACTTAACAGTTTGGAGAAGAAATAGAGAGTCGCTGAATGACCCTAGAAGGTCTTGGATCATTGTCGGATTTCCCAGGTCATCCTCAACCAACAAAATTTTCAGACATTGGTTACGTGTTAACACAACTATAGCGTTTGGAGCGGGTCTAAGGCAACTTTTTTGTTTTGAGAGCGATACTTGCGATCGGTCAATATTTCTGCTTATCAAATTCACTATACCCTCAAACTATGGATTTAGCCCTCCATTAAAGTTTACATATCCGGCGGGAGTGAAACGATTTCAAACCAATACTCGCATAAAGTCTTCATTACTTCAAGCAATCCTTCAAAAGTGACTGGTTTGGATATGAAAGAATTGGCTCCCAAGCGGTAGCAAAGCAAGATATCTCCTCTGCGGTGGGAAGTTGTGAGCATTACAACCGGAATGTGTTGCAAATGGGGGTCCGATCTGATCGAAGTTAGTGTTTCGCGCCCGTCCAGCCTCGGCATATTCAGATCCAAAAGTATCAAGTCTGGCTGATGCCAATTGCTGCTAGTAAAATATTGACCGCGACGGTACAAGTAGTCTAGCACTTGTTCTCCATTTTCCACAAATTCGCTCGTAATTCCTAATCGAACTTCTCGCAGTGCTTCTTCCATCAAAAAGCGCGTATCCTCGTCATCGTTTGCTATTAAAAGAGTAAATTTTTTCTTTTTATAATTCACGGCTTTGCCTCACTACGAACGTCTTTTGTGAGGTTGCGGGACTGTGAGCCGTGTCTGAGTACCTGCAAAGCATCTCTTGCCATCATCCGGTAAATCTGGCTGAGAACACTGAAATTGTGTTGCAGCAATTTACCGTTTTTCTCCATTTGCAAAGGTTTGCGAATCATGCTTGTTTCACTTGGCAGTCTGTCCGAGAAGCGGCAAACTGCAAACACATCACAAATCCTTGTCCGCCAACTACGAGGGAAACTACTGCATCCCAAAGCAAGATGCTCTGGATACAGTTGAAAAAAATTAACAAGTCTTGCGCGCACCGCTGATTTATAAGTTGTAGAAGGAGAGAGCTAATAGATATATATTGATAGATTTTTAGCTCGATGTCATCAGTGAATATGCTACACTTTATCAGCATTTTTGTAAAGAAAACATAAAGATATTTAAAGCTTAAGTAAAGGACAGGTGACTGCTTCAGGCGGACTGCTGACTTCACTTGGTTATAGGAATAGAAAAATAAAAAGTCGAGCCTTGATTGGGTTCTGATTCTACCCAAAGGCTGCCGCCGTGCCGATCGACAATTCTTTGACAAATCGCTAAACCGATACCAGTTCCCGAATACTGTTTTTGGGTGTGCAAGCGCTGAAAAATCTGAAAAATTCGCGGATGGTACTGTGAGGCAATCCCAATACCATTATCCTGCACTGAAAACACCCAGCTATCCCCCTGACGCGAAGCGTCCACATACACCACCGGCGCCTCACTGCTGCGGTACTTAATGGCGTTACCAATTAAATTTTGAAACAGTTGCAGCAGTTGAAAACAGTCACCTTTTACCCTGGGCAAATTCCCCCTAGTAACTGAAGCTTGATTCTCGCGGATAGCCAACTGCAAATTAGCACAAGCATCCTCAAAAACCCGATTGCAATCTATTATCTCAAAAGGTTTCTGACTGCGGCTGACCCGCGAATACTCCAGCAAGTCATCAATCAGCGCCTGCATCCGCTCGCAAGAATTAACAATATTGCGGATAAATTTATTCCCTTGGGCATCAAGTTGTTTGGGAAAGCGTTTTTCTAATAGTTGAGCGTAGCCGGCAATCGTGCTCAAAGGCGCTTGCAAATCGTGAGAAGCCACGTAAGCAAACTGTTCTAGTTCGGCATTAGAACGAGTTAATTCTTGAGCGTAGCGGGTTTGAGTGTCTAAACTCGCTTGCAGGAGTTCTTGTACCAGCTTGCGTTCGGAAATATCCTCGATCGCACAAATCAAATACTGCAGCGTCCCCTTGACATCGCGCATTGCCGAAACAGTAACATTTGCCCAGCGCACAGCTTCATCTTTGCATAGCAAACGCTTTTCCACAGAAAAAGTTTGAATCTTGCCGGATAACAGCGAGCGCAAGTATTCTCTGTCCGCTTCTCTGTCATCGGGGTGAGTAATTGCCTCCCAGTTTTGCTGTAACAATTCGGATTGTGCATAGCGGACAATTTGACAAAAGCCGGGATTTACCCGTATAAATTTACCGCAAAGCGCGGTTTTAGCTATGCCGACCGCAGCTTGCTCGAATATCGCTCGGAAGCGTTCTTCGCTGTCTCGTAGGGCAATTTCTGCTCGTTTACGCTCGGTAATATTACGAAATGTTACTGCCAGACCATCGTTTAATTTGACCGCCACAATGTGCAGCCAAACAATTGTATCTCGCTCCTGTTCGTAATAAAATTCTTTGTCTACAGTTTCTCCTGTTTCTACTACAGAAACATACAAATCAAATAAGCCGTTATTGCTAACTTGGGAAACTTGGGCTAACAAATTCTTACCAACTATCTCATTTAATAGGAAACCATAAAATTTTTCGGCAGCAGCGTTGATCAAGAGCCACTGGAAATCTACAATATTTCCCTCACTGTTGCGGACTGCAGAATAAGCCACCACACAGTCTAAGGAACTATTTAATATGCTAGCAAGCAGCGATTGCGACTGTTGCAGTTGATAATTTTGTTCTTTTAATTGCTGTTGCAGTTTTTGCAAGCCAACTTGCTTGTCGATGCGCGCTAAAACTTCTTCTACTTGAAATGGTTTAGTAATATAGTCGGCTCCTCCTACTCGAAAAGCTTGTAATTTATCGTTCATTTCATCTAATACACTTAAAAATATCACCGGAATTTGTTCGGTTTCCGGTGTCGCTTTCAGTCTCCGACAAACTTCATAACCGTTCATTTCCGGCATTCTAATGTCGAGCAAAATTAAATCGGGGCAATAGGCGATCGCAACATTCAACGCCAGTTGACCGCAAATAGCTCGGTAAACTTGATATCCCTGGGATGTTAGCAGTTTGGATAAGAACTGCAGATTGCTCGGTTGGTCATCAACCACCAATACTTTAATTTCGCTATTATCCATTTATTTTAAACTCGATTGAGTTAAATCCATGATCTTGTCGAGTCTGTAATCGGCAAGCAAATCTTTTAAAGCCTCAGCTAAAGTTGGATGACTTTCCCAGATGCGATCGACAAGTTGAATCGCCAGCTCTTCATTAACATCATTAGCTGCATCGTAGAGTTCCTGCACCCAGCTTTGAGGCATCTGAGCCAGCAGCCCTGCGAAAAATGAATCCGGTTTTTCGCTCACACAATAACGCGGTAAAGCCCCGGCTGGGAGGCGGGGCAACTCTTGATAAAGATAGCGCACTCCCAAGTAGCAAGCCATCTTATCAAACAGGATTTGTTCTTGAAAAGGTTTCCGCACAAAATCGTCGCAACCAGCAGCCATAATGTCGCCTTTTTTTTCCTCAAAAGTGCTAGCAGTCAGAGCAATAATTACAGTTCGCCACTGAGTTTGTTTCTCTTTACCTCTAATTTGTCGGACAGTTTCAAAACCGTCCATTACTGGCATTCGCGTATCCAGCCAAATTAAATGAGGCTGCCAACTTTCCCAAAGTTCAACCGCTTGGTAGCCATTTTCTGCTTCTCGGACTTCAAAACCAATTGGTTGCAACATTTTAACCAGCAGCCGCCGATTTTCTTGATTGTCGTCAACTGCTAAAATCCGATAAACCGGTTGATCTGCTTCTAGTCCGATCACCCGCTGCAATGTCGCCACTGTTATTTCAGACGAAATAGCCGCACATACTCGGATATTAAATTTAAAACTGGTTCCCTCACCTAAAAC
Source organism: Microcoleus sp. MON2_D5 (assembly GCF_036701905.1). Classification (NCBI taxonomy): domain Bacteria; kingdom Bacillati; phylum Cyanobacteriota; class Cyanophyceae; order Oscillatoriales; family Microcoleaceae; genus Microcoleus; species Microcoleus sp. MON2_D5. The sequence goes on along the minus strand of NZ_JAUBRM010000083.1, from coordinate 16,840 downwards.
ACTTTTTACCCAAATATCCCCGCCCATAATCTGCACGTATTTTTTAGTAATTGTCAAACCCAACCCCGTACCATCAGCCGCTTTTCTCCCCGCTTGTGTTTGCACGAAAGCATCAAATAAAGTATCAATTTCTGCTGTTGCTATGCCAATTCCCGTGTCTTCAACTTCAAACAAAATTAACAAGGGTTCGACTGAGATAGAGTTAGGATGACTTTCCGGTTCTGCAGGCTGCTGCGGCTGGTTGCTTTCCACGCTCACGCGCAGCCAAATACGACCCCCGTCGCGAGTAAATTTCATGGCATTTCCCAGCAGGTTAATTAAGCAGACGCGCAGTTTTTTTTCGTCAGCTTTTATATATTGCGGAACATTTGCCTGAACGGAAAATCTCAGTTGCATTTTTTTTGTTTCAGCTTTGATTTGAAACATTTCTTCGAGAGTGTCGAGGAGTTGATAAAGGTCAAAGCTGCGTTCATCTAAGCCAATTATCCCTGCTTCTATTTTCGACAAGTCTAAAACATCGTTAATTAGTTCCAGCAAATGTTGACCGCTGCGGTTAATAATTCGGAGATTTTCAAGATTTTCGTGGCTGAGCAAAGAGTCGCGGCTCATGACTTGGGTAAAACCCAGGATGGCGTTCAGGGGCGTCCGCAATTCGTGGCTCATGTTGGCAACGAATTGACTTTTTGCGAGCGATGCAGCGGCCGCTGCTTCTTCGGCCTTTTTGCGTTCTATTATTTCTTCTTGCAGTTCTTTATTGCGATCGAGCAATTGTTTTTTCAGTCTTTGGATAGTCAGTTGGTGTTCGATTCGCGCTAAAACTTCTGCTACATGAAACGGTTTTGTGACATAATCTACGCCTCCAACTTGAAAGGCGGTTACTTTGTCCAATACTTCATCTAAAGCGCTGATAAAAATAACAGGAATTTCTGATGTCTTCGGATCTGCCTTGAGCTGCGTGCAGACTTCGTAGCCGTCCATTTCCGGCATTTTGATGTCAAGCAAAATCAAATCGGGAGAACCAGAGCGCGCGGCTCTGATGGCCATTTTGCCGTTAATTACGCCGCGGACTTTGTAGCCCCGATCCGACAGCGTTGCTGATAAAACTTGCAAATTTTCTGGAGTATCGTCAACAATTAATATGTTGCCTTTATTTTCTTCTATTGTATTTGTGGTCATCGATTGCTATTTTTTGTTAATTTAATAATTGTTAATTTTAGGAAAACTGGTTAAATACTCATTATAGCACTCCCTCTTCAAGCAACTGTTTTGATATTTACAGAACTTACCGTAGTTGAGATTTGAGATTGGAGATTAAAGAATTGGGAATTACTGATGATTACCAGGGTGTGGAGCTTGGCTACAAGTAAATTACCCGATCGCCTGCGGGCGAGTTTACAAATAGGGGAGCGACCTAAACCATCAATAATCCTGAGCCTGCCCCTATCCCTTCTTCTGTCATCCTTCAACAATTTCTAAACTCCTCAATCAAATCGATAATCCGATCGCATCGGAAGTTATTCGCCAAATCGGCGATCGCGCTGCGGAAACTAGCATTAATAGAAGGAATCGACAACAAGAGCCGAAAAATCTCCTCGTTATCAACCGCATCCGCCGCCGAATACAATTCATCAATCCATTCAGCAGGCATAGCTTCCAAAAATGAAGTATTGAGCGTAAAAGCCAAATCAGCCGTTTCAGTTGCCATGGACACCTCGGCGGACACCGCAGCATCAGAACTTAGCGAAGCTTCTCGATCGTAAACATAGTGGACTCCCAGATGCTTAGCCATCTTTTCTAGAATCACTTGCTCCCGAAAAGGCTTCGCTACAAAATCATTGCAACCAGCAGACAAAATCAGCGATCGCTCCTCATCAAAAGCACTTGCAGTCAGAGCAATAATCACCGTTGCTTGACCTTTCAAATGCGCTTTAATCTGTTTAGTAGCTTCGTAACCGTCCATCACCGGCATCCGCATATCCATCCAAATCAAATGAGGTTCCCAACTCGACCACATTTCCACAGCTTGAACGCCATTTTCAGCTTCCTGCACCGCAAAGCCGAGCGATGTCAGCATTCTGACCAACAGCAAGCGGCTTTCCAGGCGATCGTCAACAGCTAAAATCCGGTATTCTGGCTGTCCGGGTTCAATACCCACCACTCGGCGAGCTGTTTGAGCCACCTGAATTTCCATTTCATTAGGGAGTGAAACTTTAACATCAAATTTAAAAATGCTGCCGCGACCGAGGGTGCTTGTTACCGTCATCTTCCCTCCCATTAACTGAACGAACTGTTTGCTGATTGGCAAGCCCAAACCGCTTCCTTCTTGAGCTTTTTTCCCGCTTTCTGTTTGCGCGAAAGGTTTAAACAAATTGTCCATTTCTTCTGCAGAAATTCCTGAACCCGTGTCTTGCACTTCAAAGAGCAAACAGCAATTCTCTCTTGGCGAAATATCGGAATAATTTTTATTTTTTAGCAGCTCATGTTTAATTCTCAAATTAACACCACCTTCCGCAGTAAATTTAATAGCATTTCCCACGACATTTATTAATACTTGTCGCAACTTGCTTTCGTCAGTTTCTATATATTGAGGTAGGTCGGGTCGGAAATCAAAAATTAACTGCAAGCCTTTTTTTTCGGCTTGCAGTTTCAGCATATTTTCAGTATTTTTTAGCATTTTGTGCAAGTCGAAGGTGCTGTTATTAAGTGTCACCAGCCCGACTTCAATTTTTGACATTTGTAGAATATTGTTGATCAGAACGAGCAAATGTTCCCCGCTCTGGCTAATAATTCCTAAGTATTGCTGTTGGTCGGCACCGAGGTTTGGGTCGCGGGCCAGCAGTTGGCTGAAACCGAGAATTGCGTTGAGGGGAGTCCGCAATTCGTGGCTCATATTCGAGAGAAATTCGCTTTTTGCCCTGTTGGCTCTGTCGGCTTCTTCTTTGGCTTTTTGCAGGACTATTTCAGCTTGTTTGCGTTCGGTAATATCGCTAGCAGTGCCTGTGGTGCCGATGATGTTTCCTTCAGCGTCCATGCGCGCGATCGCCTTGGTATTTACATCAATCTTTCGGCCGTCTTTTCCTAATACTATATTTTCGTACTGAAACACATTTTTTCCCGTCAGCAAGCGCTGCTGAAGTTCCCATTTCCAGTCTATTTCTCCGGGAGCCAAGAAATCGCTAAAAGAACAGCCGAGCATTTCTTCCGGCTCGTAACCGTATATTTGTTTAACTGCTTGGTTCACAAAAGTAATGTGTCCTTGAGCATTGCAAGACCAGATAATATCTTGGGAAGTTTCAACTAAATGACGGTATTTTTCTTCGCTCTCTGCTAGGGCTATTTCGGCCAGCTTGCGTGGGGTAATGTCCATCAAAGTTGTGAATAGTTTTGTCACTTGCCCTTGGTGGTTGACAACTACTTCTCCTCTGGCTTCTATGTAGCGGATGAAGCCGGCTTCACTTATTTGTGATGGGCAATTATCCGCAGCAATTTTTGGTTCCGGGCGCAGAATTCGATATTCCAAACTGTAAGATTGCCCGCTAGCAATAGCAGTGTCGATCGTTGTTTGCCACTTTTGTCGATCGTCCGGATGCACGTATTGCGAAAACTCAGTTAGTGTTGGCGCAGGCTGGGTTGGATCGAACCCAAAAATCCGAGATAACTCTTCCGACCAAGTAGTTGTGTTGGCAGAGAAATCGCATTCCCAATTACCGACACGGGCGATTCTTTGCGCTGCTGCTAAAGAAGCCGCTACAGCTCGGAGTTTTTCTTCGGCTAATTTGCGATCGCTAATATCTTGAATCACTGAAATCACGCAGGTTTCGCCATGAATGTCAATGATTTCTGCTGACAGCAGCCCGGTTCTGAGTTCCCCTGTTTTAGTGCGAAAATCAAATTCGTAGTTGAGAATAATTTGTTTTTCATCTAACATTTTAAACAACTCGGCGTGGGCTTGTATATTTTCCCAAAGATTCAAATCAAGCGCCGTGCGATCGAGGATTTCTGCGGCTGAATAACCGATGGTCTGGCAAAAAGCCTCATTAATTTCTAAATAACGACCGTCATTAAGTCTGGTAATAGTAATCGGGTTGGGAGAAGAACGAAAAGCTTTAGCAAACTTTTCCTCAGACAAGCGCAGTTGTGCAGTCCGCTCCTCGACTAAAGTTTCCAATTCTTGATTCAGCTTTTGGAGTTGAGAATTTTGTACCGCTAATTGCTTCTCCCTAAAATAGCTGTTAATCGCTTCTTTTACCGTCAACTTCAAATCTTCTGACTGCCAAGGTTTCGATATGTATCGGTACAATTTAGCATATTTAATAGTATTCGCCACTGCTTCTAGGTCTGCTTGCCCCGTCAGCATAATTTTGATAGTTTTTGGCAAAATTCTGTGAATCTGCTTCAGCAATTCGTCCCCTTTGATATTCGGCATCAGATAGTCGGAAATCACGGCTACGATTTCGCTGCCCTCAGCCAGTAATTCCTCTATTAACTCTAAAGCATCTTCGCCGCCTTCAGCGGTTTCTAATAAGTGTTCTTCCCCCAGGGTTTTTTTTAACTCAATTTTCAAACTTTCAAGAATTATCGGTTCGTCATCCACGCAAATAATCACAGGTTTATTGTTCATATTTTTGTCAAACCCGATTTTATAGTTTCTACTAATTCTTGGCGCTCCCACGGCTTGTACAAACAACGGTGCAAGTTTGCTTGCTCCTTTACCCGTGCTATTGCTACTTCGTCGGCTTGCCCGGTCAGCATGACTTTCACAATTTTGGGATATTTTTGGTGAACCATAATCAAAAAATCATCTCCTTTAATACCTGGCATTAACCAGTCAGATACTATGACCAAAATATCACTTTCATCTTCTTTTTGAATTTCCTCGATAATTTCCAGAGCTTCATCTGCATTTTCTGCTACTTCATAGAGGTAAGCATCCCCAAATTCTTTTTTAAGTTGAATTTTTAAACTATTTAACACTACAACTTCATCGTCAACGCACAAAATTACTGGTTTAGGCATAAAAATTTACTTCTATTAAACTTTAAAATTTGGGGTATTTACCTCTTTTTTTAATTGCTATCAAAGGATTCCGATGGGCAAGGATATAGTAAATTTTGTTTGACCAGGCACGCTTTCTACTTGCAGTTCACCTTGGTGTTTTTCCAGAATTTTTTTAACTATATCTAATCCCAAACCACTGCCTTCCCCTGGAGGTTTAGTTGTGAAAAACGGCTCAAAAATTCTCGGCATAATCTCTGGGGGAATGCCTGGACCACTGTCGGTAATACTGACTGATATTGCGTTCGCTTGGTGTTTGACATCAATTTTTAACACTCCTTTGTTGCCCATCGCTTGTAAAGCATTGTGAACCAAATTTGTCCAAACTTGATTGAGTTCATCAGGATAGCATAGCACAGAGGGCAAATTAGTACCATAGTTTCTGACTACTTCCACACCGTGTTTGATTTGGTAGTGGTAAAGCGTTAAAACAGTATCAATACCCTCGGTAATATTAGCGATTACTTTAGAACCCGACTGGTCGTAGCGAGAGTAGCTTTTCAAAGCAAAAACGATTTTGGCTGCCCTATCCGTAGCCGTAGCAATATTTTTAGTGCTTTTTTGTACCGTAGCAAATTGGTAGGCAGTTTGTACAATATTTCGACTTTGGCTGTCTTTCAACAAAGGCAAAAAACGTTCTACATTATTGCCGATGCCGATATCTAATAAAGTACAGGCAAGACTGGCGGCGTCGTCAATGTTTTCTGATTCTAATTGCCCCTGCAAAAGTTTTTTTAACTGACGTTTTTCTTTACTAGATAATGTATCTGTTTCTTGGCTGGACTTGTGTAGCAAAGCAAAGAAATCCTCCCGCCGTTCCGGGGATAGTTCTTGAAAAAATATCGGCAACTGCTGCAATTGTTCGGTCAAGAAGTCGGCGATGTTCTGCACCGAAGAGCGAATCGCCCCTAAAGGAGAATTGATTTCATGAGCAACTCCAGCAATTAACTGTCCGAGGGCTGCCATTTTTTCGGATTGAATGAGTTCTTTTTGAGTCCGCTTCAGTTCTTCTAAGGTATGAGATAACTCTGCATTTTTTTGGCCCAGCGCTGACTCGGCTATTTTGCGGGCGTTGATGTTGCGGGCAACCCAAATGACTGCATCTTTTGAGAACAGAGAAATGCAGGCGGAAAACCAAATTTCGCGGTCACAAACTGTTAAGCTGTAGTCAAAATTGAGAGTTTGTTGTGTTTCTAACACTTGCTGAACTAACACCCACCAATCATCCGGGTTGTCGTCGTCAAAAAAATGTTCTATGGTCAAGCTGACTATATCACAATCAGGCTCAGAAGCCGCTGCCACATTCGTTGGCAAAACTTCTATGTTCCGCTGACTGTCTAGCACGAGAACGATGTCGGTCATCGCTTCAAAAACGGCGCGGACTTTCCTTTCAGAAAAGTGCAATTTTTCTTCGAGCAATTTTCTACCGCTAATTTGTTGCTGCAATTCTTCGTTACTGGCTGCTAGTTGAACCGTGCGGTCTAGAACTCGCTGTTCGAGTTCCGTGTTGAGGCGGCGAACTTCAGATTCAGCGGTGGTGCGGTCTTCTATTTCCTTTTTTAACTGATTGTTGGCATTAATTAATTCTAAAGTTCGCTGTTTGATTTGTTCTTCCAAATTATCATTTAAGATTCGCAATTTTTCCTCGACTTCTGTTCTCCGCAACGCTTCTTTTTGCAATTCTTCGTTCATTTTGTTCAACTCCTGAATTTTGTCGGCAACTGTTTCCTGCAAAAGCTCGACATTTGCGTGCATTTCTACCGGATCTAAGGCCTGCAGCAGGCTAATTTCAGTCACAATTCCGGCTAAATATCCTTCCTCGTCCACCACCACCAAGCGCCGGATGCCGTGCTGCTGCATTAACTGGTGAGCCTGCCACAAGGTGGCTTTTACCTGCAACGGTATCAGCGGAAAACTCATGGCGGCAGTGACGGGAGTACGTGCGAAATCTAGTCCAGAAGCTTGGAATTTAACAATGTCGCGTTCTGTAATTATGCCCACAGGTTTTTGATTTTTGTTGTCGCTGTCAGTGCAAATGACTATGCAGCTTTTCCGCTGGGTTCTCATCTGTTTTGCGACTTCTAAAACGGAGGCGCTGCTTGAAGTAACTATTAATTGTGCAGTCATAATTTCTTCGGCGCGCCACATTTTCAGCAAGTCTGCCGGCTTGAGGATTTGACGGATGCTTTCGGAGGTGATAGCGCCTAGCAAGTTGCCACCTTCGTCTGTGAGGGGCAAATGACGGATTCTTTTCGATCGCAATATGCTCAATACCTTGAAGATATTCCCCGCTTTATCGAGGGAAATGGTGATCGGGTTTTCAGTCATTACCTCAGAAATTGCCACCCCTGCTAGCGGTATTTCGCTAGCAGTTATTTTCACCACATCGCCCTCTGTAAAAATTCCAAGCAATTGCTGCTCAAACGCGATTAAAATGCAACTGGCTCTCGCCTCAGTCATGGCAGCAATTGCGACTTTCAAGGGTGTGTCTGGAGGCACCACCGGGGGTTTGGGGTCGATCGCCTGTTCTAGCAAGCTTTGGGTATCAGAAGCTGTTGTTGACATGGGCAAATCAAGGGGGATAGATGCAGGCGGAACCGGCACTTAATACCATTTTAGATTTCCGATTTTACAGTCGCGGTACGCTCACCGCAATCCTGGTTTGACATGGGTCTAGAGTTGCATTTTTAGTCGCGCATTGGTAGGGTTTTTGGTACGATCGCGCTAAACGGCGATCGGAATTGACACAATACACGTCCTTTGACAGGTAACTGATGTTACTTCTATTTTACCCAAATGTTTTTCCACACTTTTTTTAACACTCTCCAGTCCCAACCCGCTGCCTTCGTCGGCGGGTTTTGTGATAAATAACTGCTCAAATATTCGTGACTAAATTCCCCGAGAATTCAGTTGCCACTGACGAGCAGGCTCTGATTTTCTGCTCTCACCTCTACTTTTAAAACTCGGCAATTCTCTATAGATTGTAAAGCATTGTGCATCATATTTTTTATCCAAACTTGTTTGATTTTGTCTGGTTCAGACAACAATTTAGGCAGTCGATTTTAATAATTTATGACAACTTCTACTCTGTGTTTTAGTTTCTTTGATTGAGACTTAATAAAATTTTAATGAACCAGTAATATTGGCAAGTGTTTTTTTACATTTATAAAATATTATATTTTTATTAACTTAAAAATTACTTTGGTGGCTCTCTCTAGCAAATTATCTTCTTGGGAAGCTGTGAATAAATGGCAGAGACTATCTTCCTGACTCAGCAAGTTAAGCACCCTTTGATGAAATATTTGATGGCAGTGCAAGTTTATGGATGCCTTTAGTTGAGCAAGCAGGTTGCTAGATTCAGAAATTTCGTGTTTTATTTCTGTAATTTCTTGCCCTACAAAATAGGAATATTGAGATTTTTTGCACAATAACCGACCACTTCAAACTCAGCGTTTTTGAGAGCACTTTAATAGCTTTCTCGGAATATTGGCCGGGTTTCCCTGACATGAAACTTCCTGTGAGCGATACAAGCTGCTACTAAATATAATATCCTGTCTCAGAGGCTGTGGGCATTGAACATCGATAACTGTAGCTACGTGTTGCAGTAACTAGCAGCCCAGAAAATCATGGTACCCGCAATTGTAAATAATAACCCTGCCTTTGCGCGCAAGCATTCAAGGCAGGGTTATTATTGAGTATTCCGAATTCTCAAGGGTGAAGCGAGGACGCTGCTGCCGACTTCGGCTGCCCAGCAGTGCACTACTCGCCCAATCGAGTGATTTTAGCGCTGCGTTCGGCCAACATCAGCAGTACATAAATAGTCATTACATAGCCGGCGGCCAGAATGGGAATAATTAGAGGAATATCGCGATAAATCATAATTAGAACCAAAAGTCAAGGACGAGGAGGAGCAGGACAAGTTCAAGACCTACTACATTAAGTCAGTACGCAAGACCATGCCTTGGTTCTGAAGGCTGTTTTTCCATATCAAGCCTGCGGGAACATTTAGGCGTTCCCGGTCATCTATAATGATTTACTGCTTTACAGATGCTTAAACAGCCTAAAACCATCCACTTTAGCTGCTTTGAGCTACCGTGCACATAAGATGCGCTACTCTTAACTTCTGAAAACTTTTAGCCGCGAGGAACTAAAAATCTGTCCCAGAAATTTTGGCTGCGATCGACTAACAAGGCTGGCTCTACGAAACTTTTACAGGCACCTAAAAGCTACCTGCCAGTCTGGCTGTACTTAATGTATAGAATTGTTTAAATCCTTAATACCCATAATAACACAGGGTTTCTGGGATTTAGAGATTTTTGGGCAGTGTCCTTAACAATTCGATACAATAGGGGCAACCCCTCTGGCAGCCGGCTACTCACCTCTGGCAGCCGGGTAACTCCCATCGGGTGGCAGATGACAAATAACTGCCGATCGCCTAGATTTTTCTTTTCTATTGCAGAGAATTACCTTAAAATAAAGATATGATTTGTAAAATTTTGTTACTTTACGGCTTGAGTCGGCGTATCCATGATCTCTAGCACTCTCCTATTTTCCTCGGTTGAAGAAGACCTGCGACTGTTGACAGAAAACTTAAAACAGTTAGTGGGTGCCCGTCATCCCATCTTGTACGCGGCTGCAGAATACTTATTCGGCACAAAGGGAAAACGAGTGAGACCCGCAATCGTTCTGTTGATGGCCAAGGCGACTATGCCCGATCGGGAAATCACGGAAAAACACCGCCGGCTCGCTGAAATCACGGAAATGATCCATACAGCTAGTCTCGTGCACGACGACGTGGTGGACGAGTCGGATCTGCGGCGGGGAGTGCCGACGGTTCACAGTCGGTTTAACAACCGAGTGGCAGTATTGGCGGGAGATTTTCTGTTTGCTCAATCTTCCTGGCATTTGGCAAATCTCGACAACCTGCCAGTAGTCAAACTGCTTTCAGAAGTGATTATGGATTTAGCTGAGGGGGAAATTCAACAGGGACTCAATGGATTTGACACCAGCTTGTCGATCGAAGCGTACCTAGAAAAAAGTTATTACAAAACAGCGTCTTTAATTGCCAACAGTTCCAAAGCAGCGGGCTGTTTGAGCGAGGTTTCAGCGGAAATAGCAGACGATTTGTACAACTACGGTCGCAACATTGGTTTGGCATTCCAAATAGTAGATGATATATTAGATTTCACCGCTTCAACGGAAACTTTGGGGAAACCGGCAGGCTCGGATCTCAGAAGCGGTAATCTGACCGCACCAGCACTATTTGCCCTAGAAGAAAAGCCTTACTTGGAAGTTCTCATAGAACGCGAATTTGCCCAAGAAGGAGATATAGAGCAGGCCCTGGCACTTGTAGAAGATTCTAAAGGCATAGAGCGATCGCGAGAACTAGCCACAAATCACGCACAGAAAGCCGTCGAATACTTAGCTGCGCTGCCTCATTCAGAGTCCCGTCAAGCTTTGATTGATTTGGCTGAATACGTTTTGAGTAGACTTTATTAGAGGTTAAAAAGTTACATTTTATTGGTAATGGGGAATTGGTAATGCGTAATTCCCAATTCCTAATGCCCTGTTACCAATAAATAGAAAATTGAGTTGTTTAGGCAATATCCGGCGGTGGAGCCGATCGATACTGTTGCAAGTAAACGTTAATTAAGCTCTGTATTTGCTCGCGAGGGATTTCCGTCCCGACTTCCTGATTGCCGGGACTTTCAAAAAAAACAATGCTGTCAAGACCTTCAAGAGCTATCATCTGAAATAAAATGTGAGTGACAGGCAAAAGCACCGGTCTGAGGCGATCGCCCCCAGCAGCCGCAGCCTGCGACGCATCTTTAAGACTGTTCCAAGCATAAATCACCCTCTTCTCCCGTCCCGGTTGCTTGAGATTGCTCAAAACCACGATCGCCCAACTTTGGTCTACCGCTTGCAGGATCGAGTATTCGAGGTGCTGTAGCTGTTGGGCAATTAACACCAGTGCCGGGGTGATCGCCTTTAAGATTTGTGGCGTCGAACCGTCGGGCGGAGCTTTTTCGATCAATGCTTGAATCTGTTGGTCTAAATCCATCAGTCAGTTCTTTGATATCTAAAATTAAAAATTTCAGGTTAGCAGGTCCGCATCCAAGTATATATTACCCAGCACTCCCCTATTAAAGATAAGCTGACACCCATCTAAATTTAATATTTAGCACCCTAGAGTCCTTGTAGCGAGCATTGGGGCAAAAAAATTAAGTGCGTAACAGCTTACACAATGTCATCCAAAAAGTCTAACCATAGGGTGCTGAGCGCTAGCGCTGTCAAGGTGTGTTAAATCTGAGCCCGATAAAAAGCCGAAAACGGCTATTTCACGTTCGGATTTTTCACACTTAAAGCAATAAAAACTGCTTGGGGGAGCTGGGTTTCAAAATCAAAACGCCCAAAGTTAGTAACTTCGTTGTTTACTGAGTCCACCGGTGCTTGCGGCGCACTCTACAAACTCAACCTCGGTGCCGCATAGCACCCTACACCTACAAACTACTACATTTCAAACGTTTGAGGGACTTTTAGCCCAAGCTTTTGAGCCACTCAAGAGCGAGCTGACTATCAGCACCCAGCCCGCTCATGAGTGCAATCTACGTGTTTGGGTCCTTGTAGCCGTTGGGTATTGGCAATAGATATTATTTATTACGAGTAGTTTATTTGAGGAAGAAGATTTATCGATCGCCCGTTATGACATTTCAAGCCTTTGGGGGCATTCTCCACCACTCATGAGCGGGCTGGGTGCTGATGGCGCACCTTACGCCAGATGGCGACTCAAAGAATTTATTGGCCCTACTCCTCTATATCTATTGTTCATATTTATAGTTGGTCGATCGTCCTTGACGCTACCCCTGCCTGCCGCTGCACCTCGGCCTCATCAGCTACAACCCTAAGTTTTTCGTTTTTAACAGCCCCAGAGTTACCTCAAATGTAACGAAATATTACAACCTGACGCTAAAGCAGCATAGAGGCTTGACAGCAAAGAATTAAGCGGCTAATCTGATATACATACCCGGGTAAGTCAATTCACTGTCATATGCAAGAAAAGCAAAAAGTTACATTGTATCTTCCACCAGAACTGCATCGCCAGCTCAAAATCCGAGCCGCAGTCGAAACTGAACCGATGTCATCAATTGCAGAAAGGGCAATTGTCTTCTACCTAGGAAATCCCGAACTGGTTGACGAAGTAGAAGCCTCCTACGGACAAACCCATCGGGTATACAACTGTCCAGAATGCACGAGTTCAGTAGTAATGCGAGATGGAGAACTGGCATCCGTAACAAGTCAGCCGAGCGTATTGGCTGAACAGGATATTCCAGTAAAGCAGGTGTCGGGCGTCAGCGCGAGCACGGCCAAACCGGGAGAGGAAGAATTGGTTCCCTGCTAAGAATGCCTTGCTTCCCCAAAAAGCTAAAACTGCAATTTTCAGTAAGAGGGCGAAGGGCAGCATTGAGATTCAGCAAAGATAGCACCGTCTCTAGTGGGTCGAGGACTATGCAAGAAGAGATCAGTATTCTAATCCAAGCTCAATATCCTCTGATCTACCTCGTGACATCCGAGGAAGAGCGGTGTGAGCAAGCAATTTCGACAATAGCTCAAGCAAAACCACAGCGACGAGTATTTATCTGGACTGTAACTCACGGCATTGTGGAGTATGGTCAACCCCGCACCACCACCCAACACAACACCGTCTCGCCAGAGGCAGCAATTGAATGGGTGATCAGGCAGCGAGAACCCAACACTAACGCTAGCATCTACATTTTCAAAGATTTGCATCCTTTTATAGATTCTCCTCCGGTAACGAGGTGGTTGCGCGATGCGATAGCCAACTTCAAAGGAACGCAAAAGACAATTATACTGATGTCTCCTTTGCAGCAAATTCCGATCGAGCTAGAAAAGGAAGTAGTGGTATTAGACTTCGCGTTGCCAGACATGAAGGAACTAAACCAAGTATTGTCTGGTCAGTTGGAGCAAACGAAATCGCGACGCATTACCACAGAAGCGCGAGAAAAACTTTTAAAAGCAGCCTTGGGATTGACCAAAGACGAAGCTGAAAAAGTTTATCGTAAAGCCCAAGTTTCGACTGGGCGCCTCACAGAAGAAGAAGTAGACATAGTTCTTTCGGAGAAAAAGCAATTAATTCGGCGCAACGGCATTCTAGAGTTCATTGAAGAAGACGAAACCCTAGATGCAGTCGGCGGTTTAGAAGAGCTGAAGCGGTGGCTGAGACAGCGTTCCAACGCCTTTACAGAAAGGGCGAGAGAATACGGTCTGCCCCAACCAAAAGGGATGTTAATTCTCGGCGTACCGGGATGCGGAAAATCGCTGATTGCCAAGACCACCTCCCGCCTCTGGGGACTGCCCCTGCTGAGGCTAGATATGGGTAGAGTCTACGACGGCTCGATGGTGGGTCGCTCGGAAGCAAACCTCCGCAATGCCCTCAAAACCGCAGAATCCATCTCTCCAGCGCTCCTCTTCATCGACGAACTAGACAAAGCCTTTGCAGGAGGCACTGGTTCGGCCGACTCAGACGGAGGCACATCCAGCCGGATTTTCGGTTCCTTCCTCACTTGGATGCAAGAAAAGACTTCCCCAGTCTTCGTAATGGCAACAGCCAACCGAATCGAGCGGTTGCCGGGAGAATTCTTGAGGAAAGGCCGATTCGACGAACTCTTCTTTGTTGATCTGCCTACCAAAGAAGAACGCCAAGATATATTTAAGATTCACCTGTCTAAGCGGCGTCGGGAAATTACTCGCTTCGATTTAGAGCAACTTTCCAATGTTTCCGAGGGCTTTTCAGGTGCAGAGATTGAGCAAGCGCTAGTAGCCGCAATGTACGAAGCCTTCGCTCAAGATCGAGAGTTTACGCAGCTAGACATCATCGCGGCCATTAAATCCACAATGCCACTGTCTAAAACAATGACCGAACAGGTCACCGCCCTGCGAGATTGGGCTAGACAGCGTGCACGGCCCGCTGCGTCTTCCGTCGCTGAATACCAGCGAATGGAATTCTAAAAGCTTTCTCCTGGTCCAAACAGGAGCAAAGGCTAGCAACAGCTAGCAGTTCGATTGAAGAGCCGCCAAGCGGCACCGTTAAATCCAGACCGTTGTTGTTTCTCTCTCAGTTGTATTAGGAGGAAATCCAATGTCTCACTTTAGCACACTGCGTACCAAAATCACCGATGCCGAAATCCTGAAAGCTTCCCTGCGCGACTTGGGCATTTCAGTCAAGTCAGAAGCTGATGTTCGTGGCTATAACGGTCAGCGCGTTCGCTCCGACATCGTAGCGATTCTGGAAGGCGAATATGACCTGGGTTGGTCTCGCAATAGCGATGGTTCTTTTGACCTGATTGCCGACCTCTGGGGCGTCGCCAAAAAACACAATCAAACTGAGTTAATCAACTCCATTAACCAGAAGTACGCAGTTAACAAGACCTTGGCCGCAGTCAAGCAGCGCGGTTTGCAAAATGCCAACGTTAAGCTGGTAGTGCAAAACTAATTGATCTGCAAGTTTCCAAGCTCGCGGGTTAACCAAACAAACGGGTTAACCCGTTTTTAGATCGCTAGGATGTAGAGGGGGGTCTTTGGACCGCCACATACTTTTTTAGCACCCCCAAGCAGCAGCTTTCAGGTTGAAAGCTGCTGCTTTATGCTTTAATGGTCGGCTACCTAATGCTTCGGGCAATCGTCGATCGTTTCTTGATAAATTTCAAGTATTCGATCGACTTTGCGTTCCCAGTCAAAATGCTGCCGGACCCGCTCCCGTCCAGCGCTACCCATACTCTGCCGCAACTCCGCCGACAGGGTGAGCTTCAGCATCGCATCAGTCAGTCCCTTCACAAAGGCTTCTTTAGAAGCTGGTTCTACTAAAATACCGCAAGTGGAATTTAGATAATCCGCTGGGCCGCCCCAGTTCGTTGCTATGACCGGCAAGCCCACTGCCATTGCTTCCAGAACTACGGATCCCCCCGGCTCTCGCAAACTCGGGAAAACCATTGCATGAGCTTGTTGCATTTTGAGAGCGCACTCCTCCTGAGACAGCCAGCCACTAAATACAACGCTGCTGTCGATGCCTAAACGAGCTGTTTGAGCTTCGAGTTCCCCTCGGATGTGCCCATCACCGATGATTTCCAATACTGCATCGGTTTGAGCGGCGACGGGCGCGAAGGCTTCTAGCAGCAAGTCTACAGCTTTCCAGTCGATCAGTCGGCCTAAAAAAATAAAATGAACCTGCCCGGTCGCGGCTCTTGATAAGCTAGAGTCCGCTCGCCACACCGAGAAATCCACGCCGTTTTCCACAAGTTCAATAATTTTACCCTGCACCCCAGATGCAAGTGCCTGCTTCGTGCGATCGTTTGCCACTAACAGCGTCTCGGCTTTGATTTTACCGGGCAAAAGACGATTGAAGAAATCGACGCACTGGTGACAGATCGCGATTAAAAGATCGATGGTCGGATTTTGGCGCGCTCGAAAGGCCAGAGGAAATTTAAGCGACGTGTTCATCGGTCCGATAACTACCGGCACCCCCAATCCGAACATCAACGAAGGAACTGTTGCCGAGACTGGTGTCGGTTCGTGTACAATATCAATCTGGTGTTCGCTCACGAGCCGGCGGACAATACGACGCTGTAGCACTTGGGTGTACAGGTGACTGAGCAGCCCAAAAGTAAATTCATTCACTCTTGCAGGGATAAATCCCCCGCAATTGTTAAGCAGCCGGTGCAGCCAAGTGTCGGATACAAAGTGCATTCGATCGCGGTCTTCTGGAAACAGCCCTGTGAGTTCTGCTTGGGTGCGCGCGTGCACTACTAACCATGTCTCTATTTGGCGCGATCGAAGTATCCTGAAGTAGTTGACCGGCAGCAATGACTCGCCGCCGAATTTAGTTGAGGCGTTCTGAGCAACAATTAAAAGTCGCGGTAGTCCTAAAGAGGAAAGGGTGAGAGAATGGAAGTGCTGTGACTCTAATGTTGTTTGTCTGCATGTCTACCGCTCTGCCTATCTGTCCGAATTGTCAGTCTGACGCTGTGATGAAAAACGGTCGAACTCGGCATCAGAAGCAAAATTACAAATGTCGAGACTGTGGACGGCAATTTGTCGAAGATCCGCAGTGGCGGATGATTAGCGAGGAAACTAAAGGCATCATTGACCGATTGCTCTTGGAGAAGTTGTCGCTGGCAGGAATTGCCCGTGCCTTGGAGATATCAGAACTGTGGGTGCAACAATACGTTAATGCGAAATACCAACAGGTAGAGCAGGAGGTGCAAGTGCGCCCAAAGCCAAAACGCCGTCTGACGGTGCAGATGGATGAATTGTGGTCATTTGTCGGCAACAGAGGCAACAAGCAGTGGGTGTGGCTTGCCCTCGATGCCCAAACCCGTGAGATCGTCGGGGTGCACATCGGCAACCTCCGTTCCGGATCAGCACAAGCTGGCGTTGCAGTCGATGCCCCCCCCGGTTTACCGCCCATGTGCCGTAGTCTACAGCGATTTCTGGTCAGCCTATGCGGAGGTCTTACCCAGCAAACGGCATTATGCAGTGGGCAAAGAAACAGGAAAAACCAGCTACATTGAACGCTTCAATTGCACCTTGCGTCAGCGCGTGTCGCGTCTGGTTCGTAAAAGCTTGTCGTTCTCAAAGAAGTTAGAGAATCACATTGGAGCAATTTGGTTATTCATATCATGTCCGGTCGATTGACCATGATATAATTAGGAGGAACACTACCCCCATCAAATAAAGAATGCCAAAACGAATTACGATCGCACCTCATCTG
>NZ_JAUBRM010000082.1:0-29107 GCF_036701905.1 Microcoleus sp. MON2_D5 | reverse complement strand
ACAAAGATTTTAGCTATGGCTTTAAAACCGGATGCGTCAGGGACATTGCGCTTAATTGGCGACAACACCTCGGAATTGATTCAACTTACTCCTGGAGATCTAAACAACTTCCCTTTAGGAGCTTGGGCCCTCGATGGCAACGATACAGTAAATGGCTCAGGGGCTAGCGAGTTAATCCTGGGAAATGAAGGGGAAGATATTCTCACAGGTTTTGCAGGCAACGATTCTGTATTTGGGGGAAAAGGGAGAGATTTCCTGAATGGATCTGATGGAAATGACTGCCTCAGTGGTGGTCTAGATGCTGATTTCCTTACTGGAGACGCTGGCGATGATATTTTATTTGGGGGTAGAGGCAATGATTTTTTAGACGGCGGACAGGGGAATAACACTCTGGTTGGCGGCTTGGGCAGAGACTTCTTAAGTTGTGAGTTTGGCAATAATTTATGCGTTCTGGGAATAGATCCTGCCACTACAGATATCAATTTTAGTGATCTGATCGGAGGTTTTGATCCTGATGTTGATCGCATTGGATTAGCGAGTGGGTTAACGGTCAATGATATAGTGTTGGAGCCGGTACAGGATGTGACATTAACATATAGGTTCGACTTCCCACAAGCTTTACTACAAGTCCTCCCTCCAGAGCTGACCAGCGAATTGAGCGGCCCTGCTTCAGGAACTCTCATCAGAGTTAGAAATTCTAACGCGATTTTAGGTTTGGTAGGCGATGTAACGCCTAATGAACTACAAAGCAGGATTGTTTCCGTTCAGGGTTTCTAAGTTCAGGACAATCAGTGGTAAGCTGACAAACTTATCCTATTGTTAGCCAGAAATTAACTCCTGATATTTACAGGAGTTACGCAGAAACGCTAGTAGTAAGGTGCGTATTTCGCACCTTACTACTATGAGTAGCGTAAAATTTGACTATGCAGCGTAAGTCTTGTAGGCGTTGCATAATAGTGATATGAATTGAGGTTAAATCTAATGAAATGTCCTGAATGTGGCTCCAGCCATATCCGTAAAAATGGCAAGATGAGAGGGAAGCAAAATCATATTTGTGTCGATTGTCATCGTCAGTTTATTGATGTTTACACAATCTCCAAAGGATACTCAGATGAAATTAAAGCGCAATGTTTGAAAATGTATGTCAACGGCATGGGATTTCGAGGTATTGAGCGCGTCACAGGAGTCCATCACACCACCGTTATTAATTGGGTCAGACAAGTAGGAGAACGCCTACCGTCGGCCTATGACCCTGAGACCAGTCCACAAGTGGGGGAATTGGATGAACTAGAAACCTTTGTAGGGTCAAAAAAAAAAATCTGGTTGTGGACAGCAGTAGACCACTTTAAGCCAGGAATCTTAGGGTGGGTTTTGGGCGATCACAGTGGGAAGACCTTTGCCCCCTTGTGGGAGCTTGTAGCAACATGGAATTGTTATTTTTATGTCACGGACGGCTGGTCAGTCTATCCAGGATTTATTCCAGAGGGAGATCAGATTATTAGCAAGACTTACATGACCAGGGTAGAAGGTGAAAACACACGGTTACGACATTACTTGGCACGACTGCATCGCAAAACACTTTGTTATTCCAAGTCAGAGGAAATGCTGAGACACTCGATCTGATTGTTGCTACACTACCTCAAGTTCTGGGATGTGCCCATTCCTCAATGATTCATGGCATCATTCAGCAACGCCAGTCTTGTAAAATTGCTTAGTCTTTGAGTCCGCTTGGAGTGGGCGAAAGTTGGTGTAGTAGCGCTTTCAATATCCGATAGACTTCACTAATCACTATGATTTACCGTGAGGAGTCCTTGATAGCAACAACGCGAATTCGCCGATAATCTGCAATCCAATTACCATCGCGGTACAGCGCCGATCGCAAACGCTCTTCAACGGAGTTAATTACCTGCGATCGCACATCCTCAGACAACCCCGACAAAAACCCGCCCGCAAACATCTCAATCCAATTTACCATACCCGCGCTGCCACCTTCTAGGGGAGTCGGTCGATCGAACAAAACCGCATAACCCACATCAAATCCCTGCTTTTCCAAAAGCCCAGCATACTCGCCAATACTCGGAAAATACCAAGGATTAAGCGCTTCAGGCTCCTCGCAGCCAATTTCCGACAAAACACTCAAAAGCGCCCGGACGATCGCCCCCACGTTCCCCTTACCCCCAAACTCAGCCACAAAACGCCCTCCCGGCTTCAGCGCTTTTTCCACACAATTAATCACAGCATCCGGCTGCTTAACCCAGTGCAAAACCGCATTAGAAAACACAGCATCTAACGGCTCTTCTACTTGAAAACTCCTTGCATCTGCGACAGCGAAGTTAATGTGAGGATAGTTAACTTTGGCCGTGGAAATCATCGACAAAGATGAATCAATACCTTGCACAAAAGCCCCACTTTGAGCAATCTTTTCAGTTAACTGCCCCGTACCGCAGCCCAAATCCAGAATCTGTTCTCCAGCCTTCGGAGCGAGTAACTCCAAAAGCGATTCACCGTACTGCCAAACAAAAGCATGATTTCCCTCATAAAGCACTGAATTCCAAAAATCTTGTGACATCTCTTCTCTCCTCTTCTCTTCTCTTCTCTTCGCGTTTTTCGCGCCTTCGCGGTTCGTTATTAAATTATTTGCCAGCAAGCAGATTAATTCCATCCCCCTCAATACGGCAAACCCTAATATTTTCCAAAATGCGCGCTCCCTGCTTTTCATAAAAAGCAATTCCCGGCGCATTGGCAGTATTAACAGTCCATTCCATACGCCCGCAATTTGTGGACTCAGCAATTTTTGCCAAATACTTTAACAGCGCTGTACCGACTCCCATTCCGCGCATAGGAGCTTGCACAAATAAATCATCAAGCCAAAGACACGGCTGCGTCAATAAACTTGAATAGGAGGAATAAAACAGAGCAAATCCTACCGCTTTTCCGGCAACCTCAGCCAACAAAACCCGGACTAGCGGAGGCTGGCAAAATAACGTTTGCTGCAATTTATCGGCTGTTGCTGCTAACAGGTTTTTACATCCATGGAACTCGCTTTTTTGGGAAATAAAAGCCACAATTAATTCCAAATCTGCCAGCTCTGCTTCTCTAATTATGAGATCCAAATTAGCCATTGTTTACTTCTCTATTTCGCCTATTAATCACTGTATTAAATGCCATCATAAATGTCCAATATATGTTTAACTAACAACTTATACTTTTTAAATATAAATGATTGAGGAGCTATGGAACTTCGGCATTTGCGTTATTTCATTGCAGTTGCAGAGGAACTGAATTTCACCCGCGCAGCCGAAAAACTGCATATTGCCCAACCTCCGCTGAGCCAACAAATCCAGCATTTAGAGGCAGAGTTGGGGTTTCAATTGTTTCGCCGCACCAAGCGGACGGTGCATTTAACGGCAGCGGGACAGGTTTTTTTCGAGGAAGCCGGGAAAATTCTGCAGCAAGTCGATCGAGCAATTCAACTCGGCCGACAAACCAGTCGGGGCGAACTCGGCCAACTGACGATCGGCTTTGTGAGTTCTGCAGCACACAACGTGGTTCCAGCGATTTTGCAGGCCTTTCGCACTCGGTGTCCCGCCGTCAAGCTCGAACTGCACGAACTGACGACAAACGAACAGTTGCAGCGGCTGCGGTTCGGGCAAATTGATATCGGCTTCGTGCGTCCTCCGGTTGAGGAAGACGGGATAAATTCTGAAATCGTTTTTCGAGAACCGCTGATCGTGGCACTGCCAGAAACGCATCCGGCGGCCGATCGCACGCATCTTGAATTACGCGAACTTTCCACCCAACCGTTCATTTTATTTCCGCGTTCCCAGGCTCCGGGATTGTACGATGCGATCGTCAGTCTTTGTCAACAAGCAGGTTTTAGCCCGATCGCGGCTCAAGAAGCAATTCAAATGCAAACCATTGTGAGTCTGGTAGCCGCCGAGATGGGCGTGGCGATCGTCCCTGAGTCGATGCAAAATTTCCAGCGCAGCGGGGTTGTTTACAAAGCGTTACCCGAATCAACCTGCATTGTGGCGATCGCTCTGATTTGGCGCAGCGATCCAACGGCGGCGGTGCAGCGGTTTTTGGAAGTTGCCAGACAAATCAGCGGATTTGATATTTGAGATTGTAAATTTTAGATTGACTGGTAATTTGACAAAGTTATCAAAACTCAAAGATTTTCTGTGCAACAACACCCGTAGAATGATTAATTGATGCTCGGAGTTCGAGCAACTACCGCCGTAAAAGTCGGCACGATGCGACCCCAACGGCTCACAATATCCCACATAACTATTCAGTACAAGAGAGCAAGGGATGGTATTGGCAACAGAAATGGGTTCGTCCCAACCGGAATCCTCTTTCGACTTATCTACTTATCTAGTCAATCGAAAAGAGGCGATCGAGGTAGCTCTCGACAGTGCACTCCCGGTCATCTACCCAGAAAAAATTTACGAAGCAATGCGCTACTCGCTGCTAGCGGGGGGCAAGCGCCTGCGTCCGATCCTGTGTCTGGCTAGCTGCGAACTGGCCGGCGGCACTACATCTATGGCAATTCCGACAGCTTGCGCTTTGGAAATGATCCACACGATGTCGCTGATTCACGACGATTTGCCGGCAATGGACAATGACGACTACCGACGCGGCAAACTGACGAACCACAAAGTCTACGGCGAGGATATTGCCATTTTGGCTGGCGATGGTTTGCTGACCTATGCTTTTGAATTTATCGCTACTAAAACTGAGAACGTACCCCCCCAACAGGTGTTGCAGACGATCGCCCATTTAGCGCGGGCATCGGGTGCTGCTGGACTCGTAGGCGGTCAGGTGGTTGATTTGGAATCGGAAGGAAAGACAGATGTTTCTCTGGAAACTTTGAATTACATTCACGCTCACAAAACAGGGGCGCTGTTAGAGGCCTGCGTAGTTTGTGGGGCAATTCTGGCTGGGGCCTCGGCTGCCGATTTGCAGCGGCTGTCTCGTTTCGCTCAAAATATTGGGCTGGCTTTCCAGATCGTTGACGACATTCTGGATATTACTGCTACCCAAGAAGAACTGGGCAAAACTGCTGGCAAAGATGTTCAAGCAGGAAAAGTCACTTATCCCAGTTTGTGGGGAATTGAGGAGTCTCGGCGCCAAGCTTCGCAGCTTGTTGCTGATGCTAAGGATCAATTGGCAGTGTTTGGGAGCAAAGCTCTACCGCTGCTGGCTATCGCCGATTTTATTACCAGCCGCAGTAACTAGAAATACCAAACACTATGCAGGAAATTTGCAGCGGCATATTCAACAATCATGTACTCGTGGTTGCTTTGCTCGCTTGTCTGGCGGCTCAGATCATGAAGTTGCCGATCGAGTTGGTCAAAAATCGCAAGTTTAATCTTCAGTATTTGGTAACAACGGGGGGAATGCCCAGCGCTCACTCATCTTTTGTGGGCGCTTTGGCTGCAGGAGTCGGACAAACGATGGGATGGGAAAGTCCGGACTTTGCGATCGCTGCGATCTTTGCAATTATTGTGATGTACGACGCAGCAGGCGTCCGCCAAGCAGCAGGCAAGCAAGCTCGCATCCTCAACCAAATTATTGACGAGTTTTTTGAGGAAGATCACAACCTTAATGAGGCTCGCCTGAAAGAGTTGCTGGGACACACTCCTTTTCAAGTGCTTGTAGGTTTGGGGCTGGGAATCACTATTGCTTGGATCGCAGGGCCTGCATATTAGTTAACTGTTAACTGTTAACTGTTGACTGTTAACTGTTAACTAATGACTACTGACCGAATTCTGCTTGCAGCAGGTCATCGTTGTCATCGGCGACCGTGGCGACAATAGTAATAACCCGAGAAATTTCCCCGGTCGAGATTTCGGCCATCGTCCGAGTCGATACTACGGCAACTTGATTATCAACAATGGCAAAATGAGCTTCTAAAGTAGACAGCCAATTCATTTCTAGAATTTTCCGCATTAATTGAGCTTCATTCTTCGCTGGCAACTGCAGTACAAAAGCCCAAACAGTCAAAGTATCATCTTCGGTTTCGCCCGTAAGTTGCACGAACACTTCGACACTGCCGTACTTGAACTTCCAAAGATGTCCGCCAGCTTCACTTTGACCGACCATCACTTTTTGGTCTACAGCCATGCTGGCGATGACAGTTTCAATTTCTTCTGCATAGGTGACGGCTGTGGCTTTTTCGACCTGCTCGGAGGCGATCGCGCTTTCACTTAAAAGGCTTTCTGCGGAAACTGTTTGTATGTTCGGCTCGCTGGTAGTCATGATTATATTTAGATGGAAAACTCTTCTAATAATCAGTTTACTTGCTAAAGCTTAAAATTATGACTTTAACCCTCTTTTGTCACTCTGGGAAATTAAAAATGAGACCAAAATTTTCAACTGTAGATATATCAAGGATTTGAGCATTTATTTTCTAACAGAATGGCCCAAATCAAGGTTTTTGGTAAAAGTCTTATGCTATAACCATCCCAGATTATTTTCTGCCGAAAGTGACAAAAGAGGGTTATGCTCAGAAATATGCTATCTGCCCGCAAACCATTAATCTGCTCAGAGAATAATTTCTAAGCTCGGTTAAGTTCCCTATTGATTTAGGTAACTCCCCTAACCTTGCGAGGCTAGTGACAAAATACCTCAAATAATGTTTTTGTGTTGTCAGCCTCGCAAGGTTACTGCGTAAGGGTTTGAGAATGTTGTATGAGTAGCCACAAGTTTAAATTTGAGGGAAAACCTCTGAGCCTCACAAAGAGCCTCTAAACATCTTGCACTGTCTGGGGTGTATCATAGAAGTTTCCCCCGCGAGTGGGGAAACAATTGAATGGAAACTTGAATTCTAGTGCTAACCCTTTGCCCATTACTTCTTTAGCTCCCTAATCGCTGGGGAAACTAATTGAGTGGAAACTCATAGGTTAAGGAATTACTCAACGCCTAACGCCATCAGACTCCTCACTCGCTGGGGAAAGTAATTGAATGGAAACACATAGCTTCCAGCAGCCAAGTTTCTACAGACAGCAGAACCGCCTCCCCACTCGCGGGGGAAACTCATTGAATCAGAAATCAGACTTTTCAACGTACCCAAAGGGACAGAAAATGGTAATTCGCCACAAATTGATGTTGATATGGGCGCCACTGGCGCTTTGCCTGGTTCCGATTTTATATGGCTGCACAATTACGACGACTGATGGCAAAACCGCGACTATCGCTTCGCCCGGCGTTGCTTCGACTGGCTTCGCACCAGACAAGGTGCCTCCAACGGCAGAGCTGGTGAAGTTGACGAAAGAGAGCCTGTTAGTGTGGAACGAAGGCGTTCAAACCAAGGACTATACAGAATTCTATTCGACCATTTCTAAGACCTGGCAAAAGCAAGCGACGCAGAAGGAATTGACGGAAGCATTTCAGGCGTTCATCTACAACCAAAAGAAGGGCACGGACACGAATTTTGAACCCGTTATCAACACGCTGGAACCAGTCTTCACGCCAGCGCCAGCAATAGATAGTGATGGTGTGCTTATTCTCCAAGGCTATTATCCCTCCACACCTTCCCGAATGAACTTCACCTTGAAATACATACCCGAAGCAGATGCCTGGAAGTTATTGGCGATAAGTCTCCGTTTCGTTAAAGTCCCTACGGGAGAGGCTGAAGATGCGCCCACTGAAGATGCGCCCGCTGAAGATGCGCCTGCTGAAGAGGCGCCCGCTGAAGAGGCGCCCGCTGAAGAGGCGCCTGCTAAGGACACACCTTAACTCATGAACCTCACCAGTTTAAATGAGCTTATCCCCGCCTAACCTCTAGCAGGATTTTTTCGACGGGTTCTTAAGTCTTTGTCGAAGTGAAAAAGATTTAGAAGACCGTCGGAAAATAGCCACCACCTATTTTTTAATGTCTTACTTTTTGTCTTACGTCTAGTCTTACCCTTATCTCTACTCTCTAGCTTCTGATACATTTGAGTGCTGTCGATGTGAGAAGGGTGATATTCGCTCACCCTCACCCTGCAACCTGCGCCCCCCTACCCTGCACCCTGAACACAGTGACTTTTTTGTCCTAAAATCCCAATTCAAAGATTGCTTTTTAGGATTTGATGTCGGGTTAGGCTATCGGAGTGTGAAGAAATTGTTTCAATCCTTAATAGGGTTTTAGGTTGTTTCCGACCAACTGGCATCACTGTATATTTCACTCCTGCATTTTGCGTAGGCACTATTCACCCTCAAGCTGGTTATAGCTAAGTTCCCAAATATTTAAAAGTTCACAAAAACAGTATAGAGGGGGTATAAATACTTACGAGAAACCACGGTTGACACAGTAAAAAAACAAACATACAATTAAAAAGTTACCACTTAAAAAAACAAACAAAATGACTTCAAAAATTTGGGTTGAAGGCTGCAAGTATTCTGCTATAGTTGGTACCATTTTTGGGTTATTGTTACCCGGATTACCTTTGTTAGCTGCGCCTTCTGCTAGTGGTGAGAATTTCAGTTCCACCTCTTCGGGGAGTTTGTTAATCGCGCAAACTACCAGCCTTTGCGTGAAGGGTCACCGAGAACATAAGCACTTCTCAACAGCCAGCTATGAAATATCCATTTGTCAGGATGAAAGCCGCGACTGGTATCTAACATATGCGGATTCAAACAATGCCAATAATTATGAGTTTGTTAGTGGCGTCAGCACTAATGATGACGGAACTTATTATGCGGCGGCGAAAGTCACTGATGATGGAACAACGTTCGTGTACTCTGTGGGAGACTATTTTGAGATACGCCAAAATGATAAGGTGATTTTGATCGAAGAAACCCTCTAAAACTAGAAAATAGTAATAAAACAGCCCTCTACACTAAGACTGCTGTAAATTGCTTTTTAAATTAATTTTTCTCAATCAATTCTCAGAATTACTCAACGCCTAACGGCATCAGACTCCCCACTCCCGAGGAAAGTAATCGAGTGGAAACACAATAGCTTCCAACAGCAAAATTTCTACAAGCAGTAGAACCGCCTCCCCACTCGTGGGGGAAACTCATTGAATCAGAAATCAGACTTTTCAACGTACCCAAAGGGACAGAAAATGATAATTCGCCACAAATTGATGTTGATATGGGCGCCACTGGCGCTTTGCCTGGTTCCGATTTTATATGGCTGCACAATTACGAGTGGTGGCAAAACCACAACTATTGCTTTACCGGGCGTTGCTTCGACCAGCGAAGCACCGAAAAAGGTGCCTTCAACGGCAGAGCTAACAAAGTTGACGGAAGAGACCATGTTAACGTGGAACCAGGGCATTCAAACCAAGGACTTCACAGAATTCCATTCGACTATTTCTAAGCCCTTCCAAGAGGGAGTGACGGTGGAGGAAATGGCGGTAGGCTTTAAGGGTTTTATCGATCAAGACGTTAATCTCGAACCCGCTATCAACGCGCTGGAACCAGCCTTCACGCCAGCGCCAGCAATAAATAGTGATGGTGTGCTTGTCATCCAAGGCTATTATCCCACCACACCTAGCCGCGTAAAGTTTAGCTTACAATACGTGTCCGAAGCGGATGCCTGGAAGTTATTCCATATTAATGTTGGCTTCGATACCCCTAAGAAAGAAGCTGAAGAGACGCCCGCTGAAGAGGCGCCTGCTGAAGAGACGCCTGCTGAAGAGGCGCCTGCTGAAGAGGCGCCTGCTAAGGACACGCCTTAATTCATGAAGCCCACCAATTGAAATGAGCTTATCCCCGCCTAAACCTCTAGCGGGATTTTTCCGACGGGTTCTTAAGTCTTTGTCGAAGTGAAAAAGATTTAGAAGACCGTCGGAAAAACAGCCGCCTGCCTGTCTGGTCGAGGAGACCGAAAGCCAGGTGTCATCACGCTTGACACTATTTAATGACCTTAGCGGTTCTAATCTCTGGCTCAGGACATGCCCTTATCCCTCTTTTGTCACTCTGGGAAATTAAAAATAAGACCAAAATTTTCAACTGTAGATATATCAAGGATTTGAGTATTTATTTTCTAACCGAATGGCTGAAATCAAGGTTTTTGGTAAAAGTCTTATGCTATAACCATCCCAGATTATTTTCTGCCGAAAGTGACAAAAGAGGGTTAAATAACTGGTTCCCTGGCATAGCCTGGGAACCAGTATATCTCGCTTGTTGGCGGAGGCAGACGCAAGTTTGACTTGCAGAGCGGTTTCAACCAGGTTCGCGATCGTGTTTAAGCCTTGGGCTTAGTCGCCGGCTTCTTCTCAATGGTATTCAAGCCGTTGAGGAACATGGGCACCAATTTCTCCATAAAGGCCTGCGGGTCGCGGTTCCAGGCGCGCTGAGCTACATCAACTCTGGTCATTTGCAGATCCGGGGCCAACAGGGTTCTGGGCAAGCGTTCCATCAGGTATTGCGGGCGTTCCCACATCGGCATGGTGTTGGCAATGTCCACGAGGCGGGTGACGCGGCGGAGTTCTGCCCCCAGCATGATATCCATTCCCGATTCAAATGCTGCTTGTTCGATCGCCACATACTTGCGCTTTGCCTGTTCCACCTTCTGGCGGTGTTCCGGGCTTTTGGCAGCTATGGAGCCCAGCCAGCGGTTGCCCCAGCGGACGTGACCAGCTTCTTCGGGAAAAATCTTTTCGATTGTTTCGCGGATTTTGACATTTTCTGCGGTTTGGGGAGCCTGTTTGAGGGCGTGGATGTGGGCTGAGAAATACTCGCAGCCCCGCTTCTCGGTGACGTTAATCGCGGCTAGGGAAGAAATTACGAAGTCTTCGCGCTCTTTGGTGGGGTCTTGTTGTTCGCTGTCATACAACCTTTCAAATTCGTCAATGTAGGAGACTCCTGGCGGCGTTCCCACATTGTGGCCCAAGTCTACCAGCAAATCTGTCAGCCACATGGCGTGTCGCGCTTCGTCGGAAATGTGCCGCGAGAGGTCGCGCACCAGTTCTGCCGGGTTCCCGTCTAGCTGTTCGATTACGTCTGTGAGGTCTTTGCAACTGCGCTGTTCGCTGTAGCGGTAGCGGTTGAGGGTGATCAGGTGAATTTCGCGATCGCGCACTACTTGAGCTAAAATCTCGCGCGCTCCAATTGCGTTGCGAAGCTTGCGGGGGTAGGCAACAGTCATGCTTTTATGTTGTTTTGTAAAGATACCTATATAAGTGTAACGCAGTTTTTTCGACAACCAATTACCTCGCAAGGCAGAAAGTTATTGTTTAGCACGGAGATTCAATTTTATACAGACAATTTTTTTACTAGCTCAACAAATGACAATAGTTTTGAGTTGGGAGCCATACCATTTTAGATTTTAGATTTTAGATTTTAGATTAAAAATGACTGATGACTATCAGGGTTTGGAGCTTTTCTACAGTTACGTTATTTTTTTAAACTGCTATCACGCAAGGGTGGCGCGGATCGCAGAAAGCAATCTCACGCACTCAAAACTCTTCAGGTTCCGTCGAGTCTTTTGCCTCAACAATAGCAGACTCTTGTTGAAATTTTCGCGCCTCTTCTACTTCCAACCTAGCCAGAGTTGTCGCCACATCGGCTAACTGTAAAGCCAGATTCATCCTACAAACCGGGTTTTTTTCCCTCCAGAGGTCTTTTGCCAAGAAATGTACTCGATAGCGAAACATTTTAATTGAATTTGGCGGAGTAACTTTCACGGTCATAGTCTTTCTTCTGTGGAAGTTTGAATGCGGAGCAGCACCCGTTCTAGCTCCAAGTAAACAAATGTCAGCATGATTACTTTATCTTCATCGGTGATTGTAACACTACAAGTTGCCGATCGAGGTTCAACGCCTTCGTGCCTGACAACTACAGTATATTTTCCCTGCTTCAGGTTATCAAAATTCACATCTGCCTCAAACAGGTCCACTGTCTCCTCGGCCAGCACTCGTCCCTCCCGAGTCAGTAAAGTGACAAAGGCAATGCCGTCAACTGAAGTCATGGCGACGTTGCTCTGATTGCGGATCATCACAAAAATATCGGACATCGTTTGGTCATTGTTAATTGCTAATTGCTAATTTAAAATGAGTGCAGCACCTTACAAACAAAGGAGCATAAATACAGTGAATCATTTCAAGCTTTTGCTAATTTTGACGGCTTTTGCAGCGGTTCTCGGTTTAGAAAAAAGTGGGGCGCTAGCTGCTGTCTCGAATATCTCTGAGACAGAGCCTTGTATGCAGCTTCACGGCGTGCGGGTTGCTCAAAGGGTAGATCGGAATTTCAGTAACTCGAAAGGTACATTAAAAGAAGGCAGTGCCCTCTCTATCGATCCTGATGAAGTTAGGGGCATACCAAAAGCTGAGGCGCGACAGCGTTTCATTTTGAATAAGATATATCGGGTTCAGGAAGGCACTACCGCTGACGATTTGTTTATTGTTGATGAGAAAGCAAATAAATGGGCTGTAGAGGATGTCTCTGAGGCTACAGAGGGCGCTACTACTAACAGCGTTGCCCAGATAGTGTCGGGTAACGGGAGAGTCTGGGCTCTGATCCAGAAGTTCTAAACTCCAAAAAAACGCCGCTTTTAAGGGCGGCGTTCTTATTAATTAAAAATTCCAGGTTAAAAATGGTATAATCACCATTTTTAACTTTTAATTTTTAATTATTTATTTTCTAACAGTCGTAGTAGAGAGCAAACTCGTAGGGGTGAGGACGCAGGCGCATCGGGTTGACTTCGTTGTCGAGTTTGTAGGAAATCCAGGTTTGGATGAAGTCTTCGGTAAATACGCCGGTTTCAGTTAAGAAACTGTGGTCTTTTTCTAAAGCTTCTAAAGCGCCTTCCAAAGAACCGGGAGTCGAAGGAATTTTGCTCAATTCTTCAGGGGAAAGGTCGTAGATATCCACGTCCAAAGGTTCGCCCGGATCGATTTGATTCTTGATGCCGTCTATGCCGGCGCACAGCATGGCTGCAAATGCTAAATAGGGGTTGGATGTGGCATCGGGACAGCGGAATTCTAACCGCTTGGCTTTGGGGTTGGTTCCCGACAACGGAATCCGCACTGATGCCGATCGATTTCCTTGAGAGTAAGCTAAGTTTACAGGCGCTTCAAAGCCCGGAACTAAACGCTTGTAGGAATTGGTCGTGGGGTTAGTGATTGCCAAAAGTGCCGGTGCGTGCTTGAGAATGCCGCCGATGTAATGCAGTCCCATTTGACTGAAACCAGCATATTGATCGCCTGCAAATAGAGGTTGGCCGTCTTTCCAAATCGACTGGTGAACGTGCATCCCGGAACCGTTGTCGTTAAACAGCGGTTTGGGCATGAAGGTGATGGTTTTGCCGTATTTTTTGCCGACGTTTTTGATGACGTATTTGTAAGTCAGCAAGTAGTCGGCGGCTTGTACTAAAGTGGCAAAGCGGAAACCGAGTTCGCATTGACCGCCGGTGGCGACTTCGTGGTGGTGCTTTTCGATAGGTACGCCGCATTTTGCCATTGTCAGCAGCATTTCCGTTCTCATGTCTTGTGAGGTATCGGTTGGTGCTACTGGGAAATAACCTTCTTTGTAACGCGGTTTGTAGCCGAGGTTGCCGCCTACTTCTTCTTTGCCGGAATTCCAACGACCTTCGATCGAATCTACGTAATAGTAGCCGGAATTTTGGGTTTGGTCGAAGCGAACGTCATCAAAAATAAAGAATTCTGCTTCCGGGCCAAAGAATGCTGTATCGCCGAGACCGGTCGAAAGCAAGTAGTCTATGGCTTTTTGGGCAATGGTGCGCGGACAGCGACTGTACGGTTCGCCGGTTCGAGGTTCTTTGATGCTGCAAATGAAGCTGATGGTAGGTTCTGCCATGAACGGGTCCATCCAAGCGGTGGTCGGATCGATGACCATCGTCATGTCTGATTCGTTGATGGCTTTCCAGCCCCTAATGCTGGAACCGTCGAAAGGTACGCCGTCTGTGAATGCAGTTTCGTCGATTTGGTCGTGGTACAGGGAAAGGTGCTGCCAGATCCCCGGCATATCGATGAATTTGAGGTCAACGATCTGGATCTTATTTTCTTGTATGTAGTTTAAGGCTTCTTGGGGTGTCTGGAACATGACTTACTCCTGATATTGGTTGTGTCTTGGCGATCGGCCGATTTCAGACTGTTTGGGCGATCGTAGGCCTTCAGTACCCACTATTTTGTATCTATGGCTACAAAATTTTGAAATTGGTGCCCAGTGCGGCCGGGCAGTTCGTGATTCTTGCCCTGTAGATTATTTTTCGGCTGAAGATACAAGGCAAACGGCTGAATTTTGCTGCCGTTTGCCGAGGATAGACTACGCTCCCTGAAAATCCCATCTCAAATCTTAATCAAACGCCGATTTGTAGTAGTCTACAATAGGCGGTCTGTCTCAGATAGCAAAGTATTGATAAAGATTTTTGGGAGAGAAACTTATGCGCGATGCAGTGACGAGCCTGATTGAAAATTATGATGTTGCTGGTAGGTATTTAGACCGAGATGGTATCGATCGGTTGAAATCTTATTTTGCAACGGGCACGGCACGGGTACAGGCGGCGGCTGCGATTAACAGCAATGCTGCGGCAATTGTAAAGCAAGCTGGTATCCAGCTATTTGCTGAACAACCGGAACTGATCCGTCCCGGGGGAAATGCCTACACGACTCGTCGCTACGCGGCTTGTCTGCGGGATATGGACTACTACTTGCGCTATGCTACTTACGCCCTGGTGGCTGGAAGTACCGACGTGCTCGACGAGCGCGTGCTGCAAGGTTTGCGGGAAACTTACAATTCTCTAAGCGTTCCCATTGGCCCGACGGTGATGGGGATTGGCATTATGAAGGAGATGGTTAAGGCTCAAGTGCAAGCTGCTGGCTTGTCTGTGGGGCCTTTTTTGGAGCAGCCTTTTGATTACTTGATGCGCGAATTGAGCGAACAAGATATTTAAGTCAATTTGCTAATTCTTTTAACAGCAAATTGCACTTGTGGCTTGCAGTTAGTAGCAGTTGGATCGATCGCTTTTTTTGGCCTCACAGCCTCCAAGCGATCTTTTTTTATGGGTTATACAATTTTAGATTAAAGATTTCCGATTAAAAATAATAGATTAAAAATAATAGATTAAAAATTTGAATAATTGGGAATGACGGATGAATTAAGGGTTGGGAGCTTCCCTACAATTGCATTCTTGTTTGAAACTGATGCTAAAAATCGTCAACACATCCCCAGACGAGGCATTTGTCCAGGGGATTTTTGGTTTGGCCCAGATCCACTTGTTCGGCGGTTGTTGCTTCTACTTCGCCGTTGGGGTAAAGAATGTGGATGATGTCACCGCTGACGAATGCGAGGGGATTTTCTTGACAATTGCCAGGATTTCTGATAGGAAAGTTAATTGTTTTCATGGTCGATCGCCTTGATGGTATTTGTAGCGCTTTTAGCTGCATATAAATCATCCGCTAGTAACAAAAATTATGGTGTGATTCTATGAATGTTTATCTGTGATAAAACTACACACTCACAGCGATCTCAGTCACATCATGTGAGCTGGGGGCGATCGCCCCGCGACAATCGCAAAACCAAAATAATCGCCAAAAATTAGCAGTGGGGCTTGTGCGTAAGTGCTAATCTGGTACTGTTCTTAACCCTATCCGTACAGATTAAAAACCTTGGCTAAACAGCGACTAGACACATTATTGGTCAGCCTAGATTTGTGCAGTTCCAGACAGCAAGCTCAGGCCTTGATTCGGACTGGGAAAGTCTCTATCAACCAACAGGTAGTTGACAAACCGGGAACTGAGGTCGATATTTCAGCAAAAATTCAGATCAAAGAGCGATCGCGCTATGTTTCTA
This sequence comes from Microcoleus sp. MON2_D5, assembly GCF_036701905.1. NCBI lineage: Bacteria > Bacillati > Cyanobacteriota > Cyanophyceae > Oscillatoriales > Microcoleaceae > Microcoleus > Microcoleus sp. MON2_D5. The sequence continues at coordinate 13,360 of NZ_JAUBRM010000082.1, read as the reverse complement.
GAGGCGGCGACAAATTAGCCAAAGCTTTAGAAGTTTTTGCGATTCCCGTTGCAGGCAGAATTTGTCTCGACGGCGGCATCTCCACAGGCGGTTTTACCGACTGTTTGCTGCAAGCCGGCGCCGCCCTAGTGTACGGCGTAGACGTTGGCTACGGTCAAGCAGATTGGGGCTTGCGTAACGATCCGAGGGTAATTTTGAAAGAACGCACCAATTTGCGGTACATGACTGCTACTGAGCTTTACGGCGACTCTGCGCGAGCAGATTTGGCGGTAGTAGATGTGTCGTTTATTTCCCTGGATAAGATTTTACCGGCGCTGTGGGAATTGTTGGCACCACCGCGAGAAGCGGTGGTGCTGGTAAAGCCGCAGTTTGAGGTAGGGCGCGAGAGAGTCGGGAAAAAAGGCGTAGTGCGAGACTCAGCAACTCAAGCCGATGCGATTTTTCAAGTGTGGAAGGCAGCCACAGCTTTAGGATGGCAGCAACGCGGCTTAACGTGGTCGCCTTTACTTGGCCCGGCCGGTAATATCGAGTATCTTTTATGGTTGGGGATCGATCGCGAACAAGAAACAGAGCCGAAGGCGATCGAAGAGGATGTTGTGAAGGAACGGATCGCACAAGTCACCAAAGCGGCGGCGCGGGAACTTGTCGATCGATTGTAGATTGTAGATTTTAGATTGATTTCAAGATGTCAAGCTAATCGTATTTTAAAAATCAAATTTGGAACTCCAGATTGCTCTAAATTTTAAAAAATTTTGTCAATCAGACTCCTAAACTTTCACTTAGTGAATAATTCCATGCAATCATTCAAACAAGCCGGTTCGATTTTCCTGTACGTTCTAGGTGCCATCGGGTATGTGGCGATTGTAGCTACTATTATAGGCGTTTCAATTATCATCAAGTGGGCCGCCCTGCTACTAGCCGACAAATTATTATACGATACAATTCTGATTATCGGCGATTTGTTGAGGGGTATCGAAATTATTGAACTGTTAAATATATTGGTATTTGCTTTTATCGGTATGGGAGTGGGTGTGGCGACAAGGCTTTTACACCCTCAATACGGTCGCAAAATTAGTGCTGCTGTGTTAATAGTTATAGTTCCCTTAGTTTTCATGATTACGCCAGCCATTCGATATAATTCTTGGCTGGAAAAAGTGGAAGAATCGGATAAATTATCGCCTCCGCAAACTGCAACCTTAACTAACTCATTTTTGAATAGAAAAGTAGGATTGCCTGGTTTTATCGGTTATTACGTATATACTGGTCAGTTTCCGGTTATTCCGACGAAACAATCGGAGATGAAAGACCTTGACAGCTTTGAAAAAAAAGTTAATTCCAGATTTGTACAGTTCACTGGTATTCCTCCGACTATTGTTTCTTGGTCAATGCGGGTTTGTTTTTGGCTGATTAGAATATTTTACTTTTCTATAGCGGTAATTGCGACGATCGCCCATTTTAGGGAAGGTGTTAGAATCGCGAGACGGTAATACGATTTTCGATTTTCGATTAAATAATTGGGAATCACTGATGAATATCGTGGTTGGAAGCTTAGCTACAGTTGCATTCTTTTTTGACAATTGTATAAGAGTAAAAGCACTAGGGTGCGTCAGATCCTAGCTCTTCGATTATTCACAAATAACCCTCTGCTGACGTACCCTACTCAACTACTAGGGCAATTTTTAATTGCCAATTTTAAACTCTTGCTGCAAGCGATCGATAATTGTATTACGCTCTATGGTGGCGAGAATTTCTTGAATTACCGTATCTTGTCCCAGGGGGCCCCAGGTGCAGCCTTTTTCTAAGTAAACTTGGGCGGCACGACCGACAGCGTAGGTTCCGTAAGCTGCTAAACTAGCTTGAGTGACAGCGACTCCGGCAAAAGTAGAAAAGCCGATGTGGGGGGCTGCAGCCGCCGCACTTTTGCCAAATCCCAATAGAAAACTGCTACCCAATTCTCCCAAAAGTACGCCGCCAGCACTGGAGAAAATAGTCTGCCAAAGTTTCCCGGCTTCGTAACCAGTCATGGGTAAGCCGTAAAGTCTGGATAAAGAGCGAATTAAGGCTAAATCTGCGACACTTGCTCCCATTACATCCAAGAATGCCACTGGATTTAAACCGACAGCCAAAGCTTTATATTTTGCAAATTGCCAGATTAAATCTTCGGCTTCTGTTTGCCGCAATTTGAGAACGTGACGGGCAATGTTTGCTTCGGCATCTCTAGCTTCAACTAAAGCATTTAGAGCGAGGAGCGATCGACCTTCTCTGTTAAGAATTGTGAGAATTTTATGTTTGAGTTCGTCTATCTGCGGGGGTGGCGACTCCCATTCGTTAGTTACTCTTCCGTCGGACCATTCCACTCGGACTTGCACCGGCGCGGGTTCGGCGGCTACCATGACTATTTCTAATGATTTGGCAATTTTAGGCGGTGATTTTGCGGTAGATTTATCGGAGGAGTTGTTTGGGCGATCGGACAAATTTTCGCTATCTATTTCCTCTGTTACCACAGCGGCTGCTAGCTCTTCAGAATTTCCCAGCGCTTGCAAACTTTGGTAAATAGCTTTTCTGTCTAATTCTGGATAAAGGTCAATTTTATTAAAAACTAAAATTACTGGTTTTTGAGCTGTTTGCAATTCGCACAGTGCTTGATATTCAGTTCTGGTGATATCGCCTGCAACGACAAACAGAATTAAGTCAGCTTGGCGAGTTACTTGTTTCGCCATTTCGCCGCGCACTTCGCCGCCAACTTCATCAAGTCCGGGAGTATCGATTAATTCTACTTGCACCCCTCCTTTCCCACCCTTGCCAAGGGGGGGTTGGGGGGATTCGTCGCTGTCAAGGAAGGATAAAGGCACACTCCAACGCACGGAACGCGGCCACTGAGTCACGCCGTTGAGAGGGCCTGTTTGCAGAATTTTTTGACCTAAAAGCGCGTTTAATACGGCTGACTTGCCACGGCTGACTAAGCCGAAAGTAGCAATGCGAATGACGTTGTGGTCTAGTTTTTCTGAGGTGGAAGTTAATATATCTAACTGATATTGCAGCGCCGCTTCTAATTCTGTATTATTCGAGTTTTTTTTCCCTTGGCGCAGGTGGGAATAGCGCGCCAGGGCTTCGCGCAAACTGGCGCGGGCAAGGGATAAGCGATTTTCTTGAAGGGAATTGTCAGCCATTGGCGATCGGCTTTTTTAAGCAGGTATAATTGATCGTCGAATTATAAATCCTATTTCTTATTTTAATACAATTTTTCATAAATTTATAATTTTTTATTGGGGAAGTAGGTAGGGACACGGCAGTGCCGTGTCCCTACGGATATCCTGGGCAATCGACCCAATTTAACATCAGATGCTGGACTACTTCTAATTGGCCGCCGACTTAACGGTTTCGGGCCCAGATACCTGAGAGGAAAGGCGACTCGCCACTTGGTTGACGAAAGACTGCAAGAAGGAAACTTGCTGATTTTGCGTAAATACTGCTTGCAAAGTTTTAGTCAACTGGTCGAGATTGAAAATGCCTTTGGCAGCATTTTCCAGTTCTTGACTTTGGAAATATTCAATTAAACTCAGTCCTGCTATTCTGGTAAAATAGGCTGCACTAATTCCCTGCACCGCGCCTCCTGCTACATAGGTGACGGCATTGCTTTTCAGCAGTCCAGTAATAGTTTGGGTAGACAGTTCTACTAATCCCAATTTGAACATTTGATTAGCCAAAGTAGCCGCTACTGTCTTAGCTTGGTCTAAGGAAAACTTTCGCTGGTAGATAGCGCCGAGGTCGATTACGAGCTGGGTGCTGATGGCGGTTGTTGCTAGCAAGTCTAAAGCGGGAACCGGATTGGCAAACACGGTGGCGGCGGCGATGTACTGATATTGTTCGATAATGGGAATTGCCCGATCGCGCCTGACTGCATTTAATAAGGTTTTTGCCTCTAACTTGATACTTGCAGCCTCGCGCACTGCACTCGCCCAGACCAACTGTTGCCGTTCTTCCGTTAAGATTTTAGTCAATCTTTCCGTCAGCGGGTCGAGTTGAGAGACTTGTTTTTCGATGCGTTCTTTAAATGTGCCGTCCGCTTGGTGCTGGCGCACTTTAATAGAATTGGGAGAAGCTGCGATCGCAATTATATCTTCTGTCCCCAATATTCCTTGCATTTTTTGCTGCAAAGAGTGCAAAACCTGCGACTGCTGTTCTGGTAAATATTGGTCTTGTTTGTTCCAGACTAGCAGCACGCGCTGACCAGCGGACGCTAGCTGAGATAATGTTTGAAATTCGGAATCTGTGATGTCGCCCGCTGTCACAAACAGCGCTAAATCACCATTGATTTTGGCATCGGCATTTGTATTAGCAAACAGCGGTGCCGTTTCTTGTAAACTAAGCTTTTGCGGGTGTTGAGATGCCCAATTAGAATTTAAAACTTGAATTAAGGCAGTTTTGCCGACAGCTTTGCCGCCAGTTACGGTAATCCGCAAATCTTGTCTGTCTAATTCGCTTCTGAGCCGATCGAGCTTTGCTGTTAGATTAGCAGGATCGGCGGAGTTTTGAGCTTCTGAAGCCAGCAATTTAATGGCGGCTTCGGAGGTCGCGATCGCTTTTTCGGCTGCTTCCCGGTTCGCCAGGGGTTGCGGGAGTGCGAGTTCGAGTTTGGGGGATTGTTGCTTCCACCACCAATACCCCGCACCGGCAGCAGCCAAGCCGATGAGTGCCGTTTCGCCCATTTCTGAACCCGAATGCTGTAGAGTTTCCAGCAGCCACAGCGCTGCTGAAAGTCCTATTCCGCCTATTAAAATCGGTCGCCGCAAGTTAAGTGTCATTTTTTCCTTCCTGTGGGTATTGTCACCAAGCTTAACCTTCGCCGGCTTGGCCTCCCTCCTTATATTCCATCGTACCTCTGTGACATCCAAACTGGCAGGCGGGCGATCCGACTTTTTGCTATCGGGAATTGCGGCCCGCTGCACAATCAACTTTTTGCACTTCTACAAACGCGGAATAGGGGACTGAAGTCCTCACTACAAACCAATAGATTTTTACAGGATTTTGCAAATATAGTTGATTTTTTTTCTATGTTGGTAATGCTTGAGATTGTGATTCAAAAATATCAATTATTTGTTTGGGAATTGCTCGCGGTCGCATGGTGGTAACTTCAACCCAAACCCAAAGCGCCTCTGCTTTTAACAAGATTTCGTCACTTCCAGCTAAGCGAATTTCGTAGCGGCGAACAGCCCGCGGGCCGCGCATTTGTTCGATCCAAGTTGATATCTCCAGTCGATCGCCCGCAGCGGCCGATCGCAAATAGTCAATCTCTATCCGCCGCATTACAAAGACGCCGCCCAGTTCCCGGTAGCGATCGAGTGTAAATCCCAAGTGTTCTAAATGTTCGATCGCAGCGTGTTCTAAATAATGCTGGTAGACAGCATTATTGACATGACCGAGGGCGTCCATTTCGTAATGGCGCACTCTAATTTGTGCAGTAAATGGTGTCAATTTCTCACCTTTCTACTTGTTGCGGTATTTTGTAGTTCCGAGTGCGATCGCACTCGATGTCGATACTCGCTCGGAACTAATTGCAAGGTACACTAATCATAGTTGAAACGCCACTACTTCCAGGTTAATATTAGTCGTGGAAGCAAGGCCGGTGAGCACCTTGGTTTTTTAAGCACACCTCAGTCTCGGTTAACCCAGTTTCGTGGTTCTGAGTGCGTCCCGGACTAAAACTTTGAGAAATCGGACTGGTAATTGTTTAGTCTCCCAGACAAATTCCTAAACCGCGGGCCGTTTTAACCAGAGTACCATTTAACTCTACAGGTCTGTATTTGGCGATCGCATCTTCCAGAGGAACGCTCACAACTTCCCGCTTTTGCCAAGATACCATGCAGTCGTATTTCTCTTCGGCAACTAAATCAACTGCTGCCACGCCAAAAGCCGAAGCAATTAATCTTTCTAGCGGTGAAGGAGTTCCCCCGCGTTGAGTATGTCCCAAAACGGTGACGCGAGTTTCTGCACCGCTACAGTCAGAAATTGTATCAGCTAAATACTGACCAATTCCGCCTAATCGACTTTGACCTAAGCGATTTGTGTGCATTACTAACTCGCCTGCTTCTGTGCGAACTGCCTCCGCTACTATAATTAAACAGTAGTTTTTTCCCCGGTCTTGGCGTTCTTGAATTTGGGCACAGATTTGGGAAATTTTGTAAGGGATTTCCGGAATCAGAATTATATCAGCTCCCCCAGAAATTCCGGCACTGATCGCAATATGTCCGGCATCGCGTCCCATGACTTCAACAATCATAACGCGACTGTGACTAGCCGCAGTAAAATGCAAGCGATCTAGTGCTTCAGTAGCAATATTGACAGCCGTATCAAAACCGATAGAACGCTCGGTAATTCCGACATCATTATCAATAGTTTTAGGAATAGCAACTAAATTCAAATTACCTTGTTGAGCAATCTTCCTGAGAATGGCAAGACTGCCATCGCCACCAATGCCAATTAAGGCATCCAAACCTAGTTGGTGATAGCCTTCGATAATATCCTCAGAACAATCGCGTAGAGTCCCATCAGACATCGGGAAGGCAAAAGGATTGCCCTCATTTGTCGTGCCTAGCATCGTACCGCCAATGGTGAGCCACGAGTCTACTTTCTCAATATCCAAGGGAATTGCTTGAGGGGGACGACTCATCAATCCCTTGGTGGCTTGACGAATGCCCATCACTTTCCAATTGTAAGTTCCCGTTGCGCGGTGGACAACGGCTCGGATAACTGCGTTTAAGCCTGCACAGTCACCCCCGCTGGTGAGGATACCGATACATTTTTGTTCTCCCATAATTAATGCCCGACTTTTGTTACTCAGAACATGACTTGATTTTTTTAGATCCCGATCGTCCAATCCTTATTTCCGACCTAAATAGGTAGGCGAAAATAAACTTTACCCTGTAACAGAATGTAAAGCAATCATAACTTTTGTGATTGCTTTTATAAGATCTCGCTCCTTTGGGGAGCGTTTCACTCACTTTTGACTACTTATGTATTTTCAAGCTTCATCGACCTAATGGAGTGCCTCATCTCTGACGCATCCCACAAGTTCGATCGCCAACTCAGTCGCATCGCCAATCACCGTCTCCAACAAAACATCAATTTTACTTGGGATTGAGGCGTTTAGAAACTTGGTTAACTATACCGCTGAGAATAGCACCGCCCATGAGAATTCCGAGGGCGGGATTAAATACGGGCTGCCACAGACTGTACCACAAATCAAAACCGAGATTCACCCCAGTCGATCGACCTGCTACTGCGATCACAAACCACCCAAAAATGGCAAAGACGAAAAACACATCAGCTACTAAAAGCAAGTTAAGCAAGTTAAGAAATTTATCTTTCATTGTCGAGGGTTCCTTTTGAGTGTATATGTGTCAAGTTTTGGCAAGCGGTTGGTAATGGAGCTGATTGATAGCTGCAACTGGCGATCGAATAAAGATAAAATATCATTCAATTGTTTTCGCGCACAGGCTGTCAAAATATGGTTCGCTATACACTTCCTCAAAGCCCCGAAATTATTTTAACTGTCAAAGGGAAAGATTCAGCCAAAGCCCGGGAAGAAGCGATGGATCGCCTGATGGATCTCATGGATGAGGGCAAGCTGCCTACGGAACTCGTGGAGGGATTTGGGCCCAAGCAGTTTGTTGAAGTTAAGGATATCGAAGATGCTGCGTCTGAAGGCGAGGACGCGATTACTGAAGCCGTCCAGATTTTGAGCAATTTGGCAAGTCTCAAATTGAAAGTCATGGAATCCCGCGAAGAAGCACTCAAAATCCGGGCGGCGATCGACATTTTGTTTACAGATGAGGCTGTGACTGCCGAGGAAATTGGTCGTTTGAAAGATGGTTTCAAGGTTCTCAAAAACTTCGCTCAAGCTAATGTCCGCTATCGAGAAGCTAGAAGTAAAGCCGAAGAAGCACGGGCAATTCTCGACGAAGCTTTGCAATCTGTCGAACCGGAAAACAAGGCGCAGAAATCCGCGAAATCGTAGCAGGTGGGGTTGAAACTCACATCTTGCACAATTCTCAAGAACAGGCAAGATGCCTGTTCCACGAGTAAATTTTATTGTGGAACAGGCAAGATGCCTGTTCCTAAAAAACTGCTTTAGAATGGTGCAACATCTCAGTTAAAACCTATTTCTGTCATTGCGATCCGAAGGGAAGCAATCGCCGAGGTTTGCGATTGCTTCGTTTCATTATTCGGACATACAATAACTCTGCTGCAAGACATAATATTAATTATATCCACATTGAAATCCGGAAAAAATTGTGAGCCAACAACAAACAGGAATTCTCAGAAACTCAATGTCAGGCAGCTTGCTGCTGGCTAAACAGTTAGGTTTTGAACCAAAAACTGTGATTGATGTCGGTGCGGCATTGGGAACTTTTAACCTTTACGACACTTTCCCCGATTCGCGACATTTGCTAATTGAACCCATCGCCGAAAATGAACCTTATCTCGCCAAAATTTGCCGCAAGCTCAAAAGTGCGGAATACATTATCGCTGCAGCGACCAAAGAAGCGGGAGTTTTCACGCTTAACGTCAGTCCATCTATGTTGCATTCTTCAATTTCTGAAAATCGCGTTACTGACAGCAGCGATCCTTATTTGAGAAAAATACCAGCAATTACCTTGGATGGAATATGCAGGGAAAGAAATTTGCCAGGCCCGTATTTAATTAAAGTTGATGTAGACGGACAAGAATTAGATGTTTTAGCAGGAGCAACTGAGATTTTGCAGCAGACTGAATATGTAATTGTAGAAGTTACTTTGTTCGGTCAGATGTATGATGTAATGAGTTTTATGAAGTCCCAAGGCTTCGCAGCTTACGATATTGTTGATTTGTCATATCGCCCGGTTGATTCAGCTTTGTGGCAAGTTGACATGGCTTTTGTTAAGGAATCCGGTCACTTCAGAAGAGAGAGGGGTTTCGCGACAGGAGAGCAGGATATCGAAGCACTTAACTCGCATCTCAAAGCTTATCGGGAAAGTTTCATGAAATACATAGACACTCATTACAGCGACCCAATAGAGCTGGAACCACAGGTCACTCAATCTGTTGTGGGCGAAGATTATGTCATCATTTAACTCAAGTTGCTTCCATCTGATACTAAATTCGGGTCGCACTTCGTACTTGATTTAATTAATCCTCAACATCTAAAAAACTGGTTTTCTAAATGCTCCTATTGCCGTCTATAAGCTTGCAATCTGCTGTAAATTGGCTTTCATCGGATATCAGAAAGTGGGAATGCCCTAATGCGGCCCTCACCATGATATAGCAATCCTTGCAGGAGTCGTAAATTTTTGACCCCACCCCAACCCTCCCCTTATCAAGGGGAGGGAGTAAGAAATTCACAAATGATTTAGGATGGCTATAGAAACATCCATGCAGCTAAAAACATTAGAGAGCGAGGTTGACGAATTTGAGACGTAGGGCATACCTCAGTAGCTTCTGGACCTAGAGTAAGACCAAGTAAAGGCACTGCTTTTACTTGGCATCAAGCTGTGAAGGAAGAATCCCCCGTCAAGCTACGTTGTGACGGGGGAGTGTCAACTACCACAATTAATCCCAAGGCGCTTTTGTTGTGAATCGTTGAGTTGCTGGCGGCCTAAGCTGTCAACCATCAACCAGTGGAGGCGGTCAATTCTATTTCTTTAGCCCAAGGTATTGCTGCCAAAATATAGTAGATGTTATCTCCTGGGCAGCACTTTTCCATTTTTCCCTTACGGATGACCATTCATTACTACCTTCAGCAGCAACTTTAAACCACCTAGTCAAAAGGTTAGTACCAGCTACTTTATCTACCTCATTTTGGTTGTTATAGCTTTTACTAAGCTGTACAATGCTCATGTGAAAGCTTTCTGGGTCAGTGTTTTTGATAAAATCTGGGCCTTTTAGATAGTCTTCAAAAGCTTTTACAACCATTTCTACATGATTGTAATCAAATTTTGCTAAAGCCTGAAGTATTACTTTTGTCAAATGCTCAACGGCAGCCATATATTCTGGAGAATAATGGATGGAATAAGCTATTAAATCATTGCGGATATAATAATAATTTTCCCAATTTACATTTTTGGCCGCCGCTGGTTGATGCCACACCGCAAGTGATGGAAAAGCTACAATGTTATTGCCCAACTCTTTTATTCTTAAGCCAAACTCTACATCATCTATTTTGATAAATAAAGGCAGCGGTAATTTAGTTTGTTCAACGAGTTCCTTAGAAAAAGAGAAAAACCAAAATCCGCCATAATCTACATCTTCTTCCTTGAGCAACCTGTTGAGAGAATTAGAATCTCGTAAATCGATATTATAATTTAAAGCAATTAATGCCCCAGGTCCAAATCCTCTAGTTTTAGAATAGGCGTTGTACGATGCTCCTGCTTCATACAACATATGCTTTTTTTGTAAATTTAGCAGTCCACCCGCTATAGCAAAATCCGAATTGGCGTATTCATACAAAGGAAATAATTTATAAATACATTCACTTTCTAACTCTATATCATCATCCATAAGCAAAAAGTGAGAATATTTTTCTTCCTCTAAAGCTTCGACCAACCCTCTGGTAAAGCCCCCGCTTCCACCAGCATTTATATTAGGAACTAGCCTCAGTTTTGGCTTTCCGAAATCAGCTTCATCTAAAGTTCTACCATTATCAACCACGAATACTTTAAAGTCCTTGGTTTCTAGTAATTCATCTTGAAAAATTGCACTTAATGTATTTTGTATGAAGTCCTCTTTTTTAAAGGTGCAAATTACAATCCCCAAGGATGCTTCTCTAGTTTTACTTTGATCGGTTGCTATCCAGGCCCCTTTAAATTCACCCTGTTCACTAGAACAAGTTATTTCAAAATATATTCTGCCCGCTTTTTTACCTTGAAGGAGATTTATTGGTGAGATTTTTACAGGATCAGAGAACTGACATTTCTCAAAGCTCTCTTCAGAAATAATTTCTTTGTTTTTTTGTCCATCAAATTCTCGGTAAACAGAAACTTTAAAATCGCCTTCAAGTTTCAGCACATAGTAGATAGAGCTAAGAGTTGTATATTGAGTATAATATCTCTCGTAAAACGAATTAAAGTAAGAATTTGAGGAGACAACACCACCCCGAGATAAAACAACTTTTTTGTCATCTTCCTGGTAGCTTATAGAGGCAGATTCATTACACCGTATATATACATCCGAGGCCTCGACTGATTTTGGTAGCTTAATTCCAGCTAATATATTCATGTAATATCTCCCTCTTCTTGTAGTAGACTTAGTTATTTTATTTGACTGATGTTAATCAGTCTTAGCTTAAGAGTAATTTGTGGATAGGTTCTAGTACCTCCTCCTTTAGGCATAACTCCTATGACATTTTTTTAAGTCGTGGATAAAGGGATTGATATCGAAACCAAGCCTCTTCTAGGATTGGATCAACTGATTGGGGAGTGGCAGCAAGCATTGGTGTGGCTGCCAGTTTGATGGTGTCATTAGCATCGGCGTATACGCCAATTCCGATACCCGCCAGTAGAGCAGCACCACGTCCGGAAGCCGCAGCAACTGTAGTTGAATAGAGGGGTATTCTCAATACATCGGTCAGTAATTGTTTCCAAGGCATTTCTGCAGTTCCACCGCCTGCTAAACGCAGTTCTGTCGCCTTAAAACCTGTTGCTTCAAGTGCCTCAAAACCTTGTCGCAAAGCAAAAGCAACTCCCTCTAAAGCTGCCCTCATCAGGTGCGCCTGTGTGTGATGAAGTCCCAGCCCCACCCATGCCCCGCGTACATAGGGGTCGAGGTGTGGAGTTCGCTCACCCGTGAGGTACGGCAAAAATGTCAACCCTTCACATCCTGGGGGAACAGAAAACGCTTTAGTATAGACTTCCTCCCAGCTCAAGCCGAGGATACCTCGCACCCACTCAAGCGCTAAGCCGGCATTTTGCATTGCTGCAAGGCTGTACCACTGGTTAGGTAGGGCGGTTCGATAGAGATGGGTACGACCATGACGATCGATAATTGGTTGCGATCGAGGTGTAATGATTTGAGCGCCTGTGCCGATCGTTAGTTGAACCAATCCAGGCTCTAGTAGTCCGTTACCAAGTGCCGCCGCTGCGGTATCCGCAGCACCAGCGATCACCGGTAAGCCAACAGGTAAGCCGAGATGCTCTGAAGCAATAGTTGTTAGGTAGCCGGAGATCGCACTAGAGGGGATAATTTTTGGTAACCAATCACCACGTAGATTCAGCGCCCCGATTGCTTCCCCAGCCCAGTTGTCCGACACAATATCGTAAAGCAAAGTACCGCTAGCATCAGATGGTTCGGTTGCAACTTCTCCAGTCAGCCGTAACCGCAGCCAATCTTTTGGCTGAAGTGCCCAACGCGCTTCGGTGTAGACAGTAGCCTCGTTTTCTCGTAGCCACAACAAAGTTGGACCCGCCATTCCCGCCGTAATCGGGTTGCCCAAGCGCTCTAGAATAGCAGCATCGAGCGAATGATAAGTGTTAAGCGTGGCACTAGAGCGAGTATCTGCCCAGAGGATAGCAGGGCGCAGGGGCTGACCCGACTCCGAAGCTAGGACAACGCCGTGCATTTGTCCTGAAAGTCCGATCGCCTGTACCCCATCAGCGCGATCTCCCACTGCCTTCCTAACAGCCGAGGCAACAGCTAACCACCAATCTTCTGGTTCCGACTCAGCCCATCCAGGGTGGGGTGAATGAACGGGATAAGAGCTTGATGCTTCACCTATAGTGGTTCCGTCTGTCGCTAGGAGCAATGCCTTAGCAGAGCCTGTTCCTAAATCAATACCAAGCAGCATGATAGCTAATCCTCAAATCATTCAGTGTCTCAGCAAACGGGCGATCGCTTTTACCAATTCCTCAGGTTCAACAGGCTTGGAGATATGCATCTGAAATCCGGCAGCTAAGGCTTGCTGCTGATTGATCTCTCCGGCATAGGCAGTAAGTGCGATCGCAGGAATCGTGCCTCCCTGTTGGGGTGACCACTTTCTAATTTGTCGAATCAGGGCATAGCCATCCATCTCTGGCATTCCAATGTCACATAACAGCAGATCGGGGACAGATTGATTCAGGAGGGCCAACGCCTGTACCCCCGAAGCGGCTGTCGTAACTTGTGCGCCAGATTGCATCAGGGTGAATGCTGCCAACTCCCGCATATCTGCATCGTCGTCCACAACCAAGACCCGAACACCTGCTAAGTCGTCTGCCGCACTTTCTGCGTGCCTGTCATCAGAAGAGGGTTCCGGCTCTACGATGTTTAACGGTAGCCGGATGGTAAATGTAGCCCCTAAGTTCTGTCCTAAGCTGTCTGCTTGAACGGTTCCTCCATGCAGTTCGGTAAA